>PKWK01000332.1 GCA_003133205.1 Granulicella sp.
AGCAAGGACGACATGCTGAACTTTACGCGGCGGTTCTTCCAGTCGCATGGAGTGCAGATGCCGTTCGTGGCCGATCCGGCGGGGCAGTTGATGAAGGAAGTGAAAGAAGACCACGCGGTGGGCGAGCGGATGGGGCTGCAGCACACGCCGACGATCATCGTCTGCTCGCAGCGGGAATGGGTGCATGTGACGGACGTTTCGCTGCTGTACCAGACGATCGATGAGGTGGAGGCGAAGGCCGGCCCGGCGACGCCGGTGAAGACGGCAGCGGCGACGAAGAAGACGACTCACTAGCGCGGTGGATGCGGGGGAGCGAGGCTTGAAGCGACTTGGGATTCTGCTCTCCGGGCGAGGATCGAACTTCCTGGCTATCGCTGAGGCGATTCGGCGGCACCGCTTGCAGGGCGCGGAGATCGCGGTGGTGCTGTCGAACAAGGCGGACGCCGCGGGATTGCAAGCTGCGCGCGAGATGGGGCTGGCGGCGTTTGCCGTTCCGTCGGCGGGACGCAAGCGGGCGGAGCACGATGCGGAGATGATCGCCCGGCTGCACCAACATCGCGTGGACGTGGTGTGTCTGGCAGGCTACATGCGGATTCTGAGCGCGGAGTTTGTGCGGGCGTTTCCGAATCGAATTCTGAATGTGCATCCGTCGCTGCTGCCGTCGTTTCCGGGACTGGATGCGCAGGCGCAGGCGCTCGAGTTCGGTGCGAAGGTCGCGGGATGCACCGTCCACTTTGTAGATGAGGCGGTGGACAGTGGCGCGATCGTGGTGCAGCGGGCTGTTCCAATCTTCGATGAGGATACGGCGGAGAGTTTGTCGGCGCGGGTGCTGGAGCAGGAGCACATTGCCTATCCGGAGGCGATTGCGCGGGTGTTGAGTGGGGAGTACGAGTTTGTCGGGCGGCGGTATGTGCGGCGTAGCGAGAAGGCTTATCCCAAGGGCTGATCGGCCGCCGCGGAGAAGAGCCCGGGGCTAAAGCCCCACGCTAATCCGAAGAGCAACAGCAGAGGGGTTTCGGCACCTCAAAAGCCCCACGCTAATCCGAAAAGCTAGTCCTCGTCATCGGACTGGGCGCACCGGGCCGGAGTGGAAGATGTTGCTGATCGATCCGATCAGGCCAAAGGCCTGCAGCAGCCAGACGACGACCGCGATGATGACGATGATGCGGATGATCTGCTTGATCGTGCGATCCATGGGGATGAGCTCGACCAGGTAGAGCAACAGGCCGATGACAACCAGCGTGACGATGATCCCGACAATTCCAGACGTGAGCATGCGAGTCTCCTGCTTCGTTGGATGCGGGAAATGGTAGCGTCCCCCTGCGGATGCTGAAAAGTTTTTTGGCGCGTCAGATTTCGAGGATGACGGGCATGATCAGCGGGCGACGGCTGGTGCTCTTCTGGATGTAACGCTTGAGGTCGGTGCGGATCTTCTCTTTGATGACGCCGTAGTCGGCCTTCTCTTCGTCGCTGGAGGTTTCGAGGGTGCGCTGCACGACCTGGCGCGATTCGGAGATCATGGCGGGGTCGTCGATGGCGAATCCACGCATGACGATTTCGGGGAAGTTCTCCACCTGTCCGGTGCGCTTGTTGATGGTGATAATGGGCAGGACGATGCCGCCCTCGGAGATGTGCTGGCGGTCGCGGATGACGACATCCTCGACCACGTCGATCGACCCGCCGGCGTCGATGCAGACGCGGCCGACGGTGATTTTGCCGCTCTTGGTGGCGCTGGTCTTGTCGAGGTCGAGGATTTCGCCGTCTTCGAGGAGGATGACCTTCTCGACGATGTCCAAGCCTCCGGCGAGCTCGGCGTGGCGCTTGAGGTGGCGGTAGTCGCCATGGATGGGGACGAAGAATTTGGGGCGCAGGAGGTTGATCATCAGGCGCAGCTCTTCCTGCGAGCCGTGTCCGCTGACGTGGATGAGGCCCTGGGTGCCGTCGTCGTGGATGACCTTGGCGTCGCGGCGCTCAAGATGGCCGATCATGCGGTAGATGGACTTCTCGTTGCCGGGGATGACGCGCGAACTGAGGACGACGGTGTCGCCGGCGTCGATATGGGCGTACTTGTGATTGTTGACGGCGGCGCGGGAGAGCGCGGACATGGGCTCGCCCTGGGTGCCTGAGATCATGACGACGATCTTGTTGGACGGCATGTCGCGAATCTGGCCCGGGTTGATGATGAGTCCCGGGGGCAGGTCGAGATAGCCTAGGTCCTGGGCGATCTCGGTGGAGTTGTCGAGCGAGCGGCCGACCACGGCGACCTTGCGGCCGTGCGCGGCGGCGAGTTCCATGGCGATGCGGATGCGGTGAATCGACGAGGAAAAGCAGCTGAAGAAGAGCTTCTTCTTGGCCTGGGAAAAGATCTCGTCGAGGCGTGGGCGGACGGCGCGCTCGGACGGGGTGTAGCCGGGGCGATCGACGTTGGTGGAGTCCTGCAGCAGGCAGAGCACGCCCTGCTTGCCGAGTTCGGCGAAGGCGTGCAGGTCGAAGGGCTTGGCGTCGGGGGACGAGAGGTCGATCTTGAAGTCGCCGGTATGCACAATGGTGCCGATGGGGGTGTGGATGGCAAGCGCGACACAATCGACCAGCGAGTGGGTGACGCGGATGGGCATGATGGAGAATGGCCCGATGGTGAAGCGGCGGCCGGGGAGGATTTCGATCAGCTCGGCGTCGTCGAGGAGGCGGTGCTCCTCCAGCTTTCCTTCGACCAGGGCGAGGGTGAACTCGGTGCCGTAGACGGGGACGTTGAGCTCGGAGAGGATCCAGGGGAGGCCGCCGATGTGGTCCTCGTGCCCGTGGGTGAGGACGATGGCGCGGACTTTTTCGCGGTTTTCGGTCAGGTAGCTGATATCGGGGACGACAATGTCGACGCCAAGGAGCTCTTCTTCGGGGAACATCAGGCCGGCATCGATGACGATGATGTCATCCTGCCATCGGAGGGCCATGCAGTTCATGCCAAACTCGCCCAAGCCCCCGAGGGGGATCATTCGCAATTTATCTTGTGCCATTTAGACCGATTCTACACCCCGTAAGTCTGCGACCTGACATTGGCGGGTATGAGGGAGCAGAGCATCTGCCGGTTGATCATGATGTGCGCGCAACGAGTGCCTCCTTGTGCGCCAGCCGATTCGCCAGGTTGGTATGCACAAGATCGAAGATCCGCTCGTGCTCCTGTGTCCGCAACATTGGAAAGCAGGGACAGAATCGCCACCCCTCCGCAGCCATTCGCGGAGCGAGGTCGATAGCGCGGGCGTCGCGTCCTAAAGAATGATCGTTGTCTCCTGGAATGCGCTTGACACTGTCGAATACAGCCTCGATGACCTCGTCGGAAACACAGTCGCAATTGTCTCCGCAACACGCTTGCATCGTCTTCTTTGGGTCGGACGCCATGGACTCAATCCTCCGAGCAGGGGGAGTTTGCCAGCCAGCTTAAGGTGCGCGGCCGAGCCTGTCTGTTCAGAACTGCTCACAAACCATGAACCGGATCCCCAAAGGAATGTCACGGTTGTTCAGGGCCGCGTGGGGCGGGGTTGCCCGGGTGGGGCGGCGATTACGTTGGCGGAAATGTGCTGGCGACCGAGGGTCCTATGTAGGGCTTCAGTGTCCTTCGCCTGCGCTCAGGAGGACAGCAAGAACACGAGCTGGGACGGAAGGATTTCCCATTAGAGTGGCGCCTACTGGCTTGAATGGCAGGCTGGCGGTGATTCATGTGTTGAATTCGAATGAGTTATTTTTGTTTGGAAAATTGTATTGACAATCGTATCTAGGTAAGCTTATGGTCGTGGTGGATACCTTACGCTCTAGGAGACTCTACTATGCGCCGAATGATTCTGACCTCTCTTGTTCTGCTCCCGGTGATGGCCCATGCAGCGACCAGCACCTCGACCGAACCTAAGCCGTCCACATCCTCGGCGATGGAAGCCGAGCTTACCCAGCCCGCCTCGCTGGCGAAGTTGGCGATGGCGTCCGCAGCAACCAAGGCGGCCGTACCTGCCGCGTCGATTGCGGCGATTGGAACTTCCAACCATGCTGCGATTCGCGAGTTTATCCAAACCCGGATGACAGACGACTTCGTGGATGCTGCCCTGCACCAGGGCGGAACGCTGGAGTTCGCGATGATGGGCAGCGTGCCGACCCATTCATCTGCGCCGCAGGTAACGCAGGCGGTCGAGTTGGACTTATCGGAGCAGGAGTTGGCGGAGCAGCCGGCCGTGAGCAGCGTGGTGGTTCACGCGATCGTGGATGAGCATGGGATTCCGCGGAACGTTCAAGTATCTCAGTCGGCCGGGTCGGTCGTCGACCGGAAGGCGATTGCGGCGGTGAGCCAGTACCGGTTCAAGCCGGCGACGTTGGACAACAAGCCAACGTGGGCGTCGGTATCGATCAGGATCAAGATTCAGAAGTAGTAAGGCAGCGAGTCAGCTGTTCGCTGATCGAGACGAACAAGTTTACGTTTTCACTTTCCGCAACAGGCGAGTGGGGCGTGATGGGCGAGCAACACTGCGCTCCGATTCTCCGCAACAGGAGAGTCGGAACGCAGCTCGTTTTGCGTAGTGCGCGTTGGGTCAAAGCCGCAGATCATCCAGCTCAATTGGATTCTTTGCGGCCTGGCGCGCGGCGCGCATGGCCTTTTTGGCCCTGATCCTGTCCCTGATCTTCCGAAACTGGGAGACCCAGGCTACACTGCTGATCACAAAAATTGCGATCGCTAGACCGATGATCGTATCTGAAAGCATGGTGAGCCTCCCTTCGACAGATTTTGGATTTTACGCTCAGGCTCAGAGGGAAAACTGTGATTTCGATCACCTGTATTCAGGGGCGTGCTTGCGTGGGGTGGTTTTCTCATCGGTCAGTTCCCTGTCGCTACGGAGCGGGCGGCTTGGCGGGCGTCGCGGATCAGGTCGGGTAAGCCTACGCCGTGGAGGGCGTTGCCGAGGACGGTGAGGCCGGGGAGGGCACGGAGGCGGGTTTCTAGTTCGGCGACGCGGGCTGGATGTCCGACAGCATACTGGGGAAGACTGTTGGGCCAGCGGCGGACTACGGTGAGCGCGGGGACGGGCGTGGGGGCGGCGGCGGAGATGGGCATTGTGGAGTTGAGGATGCGGGCTAGTTCGAGGCGCGCGATGGCGGCGATCTCGTCGTTGTTGCAGCGGGCGATGCGGTCGGCGGCAGGGCCTCCGAAAAAGGCGCGGACGAGGCGGCCGCCGGGCGGGACTCGGTGAGGGAACTTCTGGTCGGCGAAGGTGCAGGCGAGGAGGAGGCTGGGGTTCGTGGAAACCCACATCTCAGAATCGAGATGTGGGGCACCCGGTTCGGAGTCTGGTCGAGATGAGGCTTTTTCTACTTGCGTGGGTGGGACGAGGAAGCCGAAGCCGGGTGGGAGCGGGAAGCGAGTCGCGTCGGGGTAGGCGAAGGCGACCAGTACTGCAGAGCTGGACTCGGTGGGGAGGAGTTGGGCGGCGGTGATGTCGAGGGGAGTGAGCAGGCGGCGGGTAGCGTCGAGCGGGGTGGCGAGGAGGACGGCGTCGAAAGTGTCCGATCCGCGGTGCTTGCCTGTGGTGGAGGTGAGGACGGTCCAGGGTGGGGAGTCGATCTTATCGGCGAGCCGTGAGCTATGAGGTGTGAGGTTTGAGCTTGGTTCGATAGCGGTGACCGTGGTGTTGAGGCGGAGCCATTGCGGCGGGATCGCGGCGACCAGGCGGTCGATGAGGGTGCCCAGGCCCGAGCGGAGGGTGGTGAAGATTGGGGTTGCTGGTTGCTGGTTGTTAGTTGTCCGTTGCAGTGCGGCGATGAGGGAGCCATGGGTGCGCTCCATTTGAACGAAGACGGGCATGACGGCTCGGACGCTGAGGTTGCGGACGTCTCCGCCGAAGACTCCGCTGAGAAGTGGGGCGGCTACGCGGGCGAGGACTTCGGGGCCGAAGTGGCGGAGGGTGAAGTCGGCGACGCTCTCGTCGTGCGCGGGGATGGCGGCGAGGAGTTCGGCGGCGCGGGCGGGCTCGGCGCGGTAGGCTGCGATGGCGGCCTGGGTGAAGAGGGGCGAGTGGTCGAGCGCGGCGAGGTTGGTGGGGACCATCAGGTTGAGGCCGTCGGGCATGGGGACGAGGCGGCCGGATGGGTTTTCCGAAGTGGTGAGGAAGATGTGAGTGCGGCGGGTGG
The DNA here is from genome assembly GCA_003133205.1 of Granulicella sp. The sequence goes on from PKWK01000332.1 coordinate 6,163, forward strand.
CGTCGTTGGAAGGGATGAGTTCATCGGCGATACCGAGTTCGACGGCTAGTTCGCGGGCCCAGGGCTTGGCGGAGACCCAGCCGTCGGGGCCGGCTTCGATGGTGAAGCCACCTTCGCGGACGGTTTCGATGAGGCCGCCGAGACGATTCGAGGATTCAAACAGGACGGCTTCGATTTGTGCTCCGTCGCGGGCAAGGCGCGCAAGTTCGTAGGCGGCGGTGAGGCCGGCGATGCCTCCTCCGATGATCGCTACGCGCTTCATGGAGTTTCAGGTTCGAGGTGCGAGGTGACTACGTCGACGAGGGCTTCGGCGAGGAGTGGCGAGTCGTTCAGGGATTCGGGACGGTAGAGGCGAAGGCCGAGGGTGCGGGCGGTTTCGGTGAAGGCGATGTCGATGTCGTAGAGNNGGTCGCAGAGGAAGCCGATGGGTTGGAAGACGACTCCGGTGTGGCCTTCGTCGCGGATGGCGGCGAGGGTGTCCTCGACGGTGGGGCCGATCCATGGGCCGCCGGCGACGCCCTGACTCTGGAAGGCGAAGAACCAGGTTTTGAGGTTAGGGAGTTGGCTGGCGGCGGACTCGAAGACCAAGGCCGCGGTGCGCTTGGCTTCGACGGGGTAGGGGTCGGGGGTGGATTGCATTGGCGTTCCGGGGCGGGCTCCCACTACGCTCGCTTCGCCGGTCATAATGGTGCGGCAAGGGACAGAGTGGGCGGTGAAGAGGACGG
>PKWK01000061.1 GCA_003133205.1 Granulicella sp.
CCAATTTGATGACACCCCCTAACGTCGCCCGGATCTCCGAGCATTTTCTCCGGACCCGCCCCGCAGCGCCGACTGCACCATATACGCCGATCGCGTCATTCCCCGCGCCATCGCCAGCCGGTCGATCGCCTCAATCTGGCTCTCCCGCGCCGTTATGTTGATCCGCACCGTCTTTTCGGGAGCCTCCGCGCTCACCAGGAGCGCCACCGCGCCCCGCATCGCCGGGTCTCCCGCAAGCTGATCCAGCGTCGACGGCTTTGGCAGCTCATTTCCATCCTCAAGCATTCCCGCCATATGCTGTGTCAGCGCCTCGACCGCCAGCTTGCGCGCCTCTTCGAGCGTCTTCCCCACCGTGACGCAGCCCGGAAAGTCAGGGAACCTCACGCCAAAATCCGAACCTTCATCCTTGCGCAGATACGCAATGTACTCCATGACACCCACCAGCACCCAACCGCAGCTTGATCCGCCAGCGGACAGGTTCCCTAAGTAAACTATACACACTAAATACACACCATGATTCACCGGCAAAATCGGAACTCAGAGTAAACTCAGAATGCAAGTACGAGCAAGATTGCTCAGACACCCGGCCATTAAGGACTTACCTTTGTGTCCAAAGTCCGGTTAATGCCAAACCCTTGGGTCGGACGTCGACGTTCTGAAGGCAAACGATGGAGGTAAAAGTATGTTTCACCTGCTCTGGTATGTTCTGATCGGGCTCTTCGCGGGGGTTATCTCCAAGTCCGTGATGCACGTGCACATGACAATCTTCTGGACGATCGTGCTCGGCATCGTTGGATCGATCCTCGGCGGCGGCGTTACCCACATGTTTTCGCGCCCAAGAAACGGCCGATACCATCCTGCCGGCCTCATTTTTTCCACGCTGGGCGCGATCCTGGTTCTCTACATTTGCTACAAGCTGAGGATCCATTTCCCGGAGATTTGAGAAGGGGAATCGTCCTCGTCGAAAAGAGTTTTGCGAAAAACCTCAGCAAAACCGCGTGTCAAGCCCCAAAATGATCTAACTCCATGATTTGCAAGGGAATAGAGTGGCATAGTAGTTATGCTGAAACTGCTATGATTAAAGTAGTGATGGAGAATGAAACCCCGGCCCGCAGCCGGGTTTTTTTGCGCGGCAACCTCTCCGAATTGCAGTAAACCTTTTAGAAACAAATATTTGCCTGTAACTATCATGGAATCATATATTTGCGATGGGTCTATTCCGTCATGTTATTGCAAAAACAACAACTTAGGCACCCCCACCCCGGGGGGGAGGGGTACCTGCCTTCCTGATACCATCGGAAGTGGCACTCCATCATGTCCGAGATCGACACCCAGGCACCCATCCGCGTCCGCATCGCACCGTCGCCCACCGGCGACCCTCACGTTGGCACCGCCTACATTGGCCTGCTCAACTTCATCTACGCACGCCAGCGTGGCGGCCAATTCGTTCTCCGCATCGAGGACACCGACCGCGCCCGCTTCGTCTCCACCTCCGAGCAGATGATCTTCGACTCGCTCCGCTGGCTCGGCCTCGAGTGGGACGAAGGCCCCGACGTCGGCGGGCCGTATGGCCCTTACCGCCAATCGGAGCGCACCGAAATCTACCGCGAGCATGTCGCGCTCCTTCTTGCCAGCGGCCATGCCTACCGCAGCTTCGAGACCGCCGAAGAGTTGGAGGCGATGCGCAAATCACAGATCGCCGCCAAGCTCCCGCCACGCTACAACGGAGCCCACCGCGAACTCAGCGCCGCGCAGATCGCCGCCTTTGAAGCCGAGGGCCGACCGGCTGTCGTCCGCCTGAAGGTTCCGGCTGAGGGCGAGACCGCCTTCCGCGACGAGCTTCGCGGCAACGTCACTTTCTCTCACAACAATGTCGACGACCAGGTCCTGCTCAAGTCCGACGGCTTTCCCACCTATCACCTCGCCAACGTCGTCGACGACCACCTGATGCGCATCACCGACGTCATCCGCGCCGAAGAGTGGATCTCGTCGACCCCAAAGCACGTGCTCCTCTACAAGGCATTCGGCTGGGACGTTCCGCGCTTCTGGCACATGCCGCTGCTGCGCAATCTGGACAAGAGCAAAATCTCCAAGCGCAAGAATCCGGTCTCGCTCATCTACTACCGCGAGAGCGGATTCCTGCCGCAAGCGCTGCTCAACTTCCTTGGCCTGATGGGCGGAGGCATGGCGCAGCCCACCGAACAGGAGATCGTCTCGAAGGGCATCAACGTCAAGGAAGGCGACATCTTCTCACTCCCGGAGATGCTGCAAAAATTCGACTTTCAACGCATCTCCCTGGGCGGCCCCGTCTTTGACCTCACCAAGCTGAAGTGGCTCAACGGCGAGTACCTCCGCGCGCTCTCGCCCGACGCCTTCTTCGCCGCGCTGCGCACTACCATCTTCTCGGACGATTACCTCAGCCGGATCGCGCCGCTGGTGCAGACGCGTATCGAGACGCTTGCCCAGTTCGGCGACATGACCGACTTCTTCTTCAAGGACGACGTCATGCCCACGCCTGAGGTCTTCCTGCCAAAGAAGCACACGCTCGAAGAGACGCTCGCCTTCGCCGCCGAACAGCTCACCCTGCTCGAAGCCACGCCCTTCACCGTTGAAGACCTCGAACCCGCGCTCAAGCAACTCGGCGTCGACAAAGAGTGGTCCGTCAAAGACAACTTCATGCTGCTGCGCGCCATCCTCACCGGCAAAACCGCCAGCCCGCCGCTGCTCGAATCGCTCATTGTCTTCGGCAAAGCGCGATCCCTCGATCGCGTGCGCCGCTTCCTCGACGCCCAGAAGCGCCTCGGGAATCAGAAGAAGTAGAACCCCTTTCATCCCTCGCTTCTTTCGGCTACATAGAGCACGGTCCGACCGAGGGGGGTAAAGTGGATGTCGAACCTTAAGGGGACTAGAAATGGGAAAGTGGACGCGGCGGGATCTGGTGAAGGCAGGGCTGGCAGCATCGGCTAGTGTAATGACTGGAAACGAATTACTAGCTGAGCCGCTCGAATCACGACTTGCAGCTACGCCTCCAGTGTTCGCGCAAATCAATCCGGATCAGCCGAACACGCTGCGCGAGCGCCTGCTGCTGGACTACGGCTGGCGCTTCGCCCTGGGCAACGCCAACGATCCCGGCAAGGACTTCGGTTTCGGCAAGCTGCGCCGCGAAGGCACGTTCGCCAAGGCAGGCCGTGTGGACGGGCCTGCCGCGCCGCGCTTCGATGATTCGGCGTGGCGCAAGGTTGCCCTGCCGCACGATTGGGCAGTGGAACTGCCCTTCGTCAACGATCCGATCCTGGTCGAGCACGGCGGCAAACCGCTCGGTCGCGAGTATCCAGAGACGAGCATAGGCTGGTACCGGCGCGAGTTCTTCTTGCCCGCGACCGACTCCGGACGCCGCATCTGCGTCGAGTTCGATGGCATCTTTCGCAACGCAACCGTCTTCTTCAACGGCCACTATATCGCCGAGAACATGAGCGGGTATGCGCCGCTGGCGCTGGATCTGACGGACTTTGCGAACTTCGGCGACAAGACTCCGCCGCGAGCCGGCGCGTCTGCTCCGGGAAGCAACGTGCTGGTCGTGCGGGTGGACGCGTCGCTCGATGAGGGATGGTTCTACGAGGGCGCGGGCATCTACCGCCACGCATGGCTGACCAAGACGGCACCGGTGCATATCGCACGCTGGGGCAACTATGTGCGGCCGGATTTTGGGAATATCACTGGAGTTGTTACAAGTTCCAATCCAGCCACCGTATTTGTGAGCACGGAAGTTACGAATGAGAGCGATGTTGACGTCGTGGGCCGAGTCCATGCGGCTTTGGTGGATGCGACGGGCAAGACGGTGGCCACGGCGGTGTCAGAGTCAGCGCCGATTGCGGCTCGCGAGGGGCACACGTTTGCCATGCAAACAAGGGTTGGGCGGCCGCAGCTCTGGTCGCTTGAGACCCCGAACTTGTACCGGGCTGTAACGACGCTCGAGATCGACGGCAAGACGGTGGATCAGGATGCGACGACCTTCGGCATTCGAACTCTGAGGTTCGATGCAGACCGGGGATTTCTTCTGAACGGGAGGCCAGTGAAGATCAAGGGAACCTGCAACCACCAGGATCACGCGGGTGTGGGCGAGGCGATTCCGGATCGGATTCAGGGCTACCGCCTGGAACGGCTGAAGTGGATGGGCTCGAACGGCTGCAGGACGTCGCACAACCCGCCAACGGCAGAGTTTCTGGACGCGTGCGACCGGATGGGAATGCTGGTGATGGACGAGACGCGGATGATGTCCTCCAACCCCGAGGGTCTCAGCGAGTTGGAGCGGCTGATCAAGCGCGACAGGAACCATCCGAGCGTGGTGATCTGGTCGCTGGGCAACGAGGAGCCGGAGCAGGGGAACACGCGCGGGGCCCGGATTGTGCTGACGATGAGGACGTTGCAGCGTAAGCTCGATCCTTCGCGCGTATCAACCACCGCGATGAACAATGGATATGGCGGCGTGGGCGTTTCGACCATCGTGGATGTCCAGGGGTTCAACTACAACGACGGCAAGATCGATGCGTATCACAAGGAGCATCCGCAGCAGCCGATGATCGGGACTGAGACGGCGAGTACGCTGGCGACGCGAGGCATCTACGCGAACGACAAATCCCGTGGATACATGAGCGCTTACGACTCGGAGAAGCCGGCCTGGGGGAATACGGCGGAAGAGTGGTGGTCGTTCTACGACGAGCGCGAGTGGCTGGCGGGCGGATTCGCGTGGACCGGCTTCGACTATCGCGGGGAGACGACGCCCTACAAGTGGCCGTGCATCAGCTCGCACTTCGGGATTCTGGATACGTGCGGGTTCGCGAAGGACACCGCCTACTACTACAAGACGTGGTGGGGATCGGAGCCGGCGCTGCATCTGCTGCCTCACTGGAACTGGGAGGGGAAAGAAGGCCAGGAGATTCAGGTCTGGGCCTATTGTAACCAGGACAGTGTCGAATTATTCCTGAACGGCGCGAGTCTGGGTTCGCAGCCGGTGAAGAAGAACGGGCATCTGGAGTGGAAGGTGAAGTACGCGCCGGGAACGCTTGAAGCGCGCGCGAGCAAGGGCGGTCGTGTGGTGTTGACGGAGAAGCGCGAGACGGCCGGACCTGCGGCCAAGATCGTCGCAGTGGCCGACAGGCCGCAGATCGCCGCGGACGGGCAGGATCTGGCGGTCATCAACGTGACGATTGTGGATGCGCAGGGTCGGCCCGTGCCTGCCGCTGACAACAAGGTGAAGTTTGCAGTGAATGGGCCGGGGAGCGTGCTTGGAGTAGGGAACGGCGATCCGAGTTGCCATGAGCCTGACAAGGCCTCCGAGCGCAGCGCGTTCAGCGGGCTTTGCATGGCGATCGTGCAGAGTAAGCGCGGGGACGCGGGGCAGGTTGTGGTGAGCGTGACGTCAGCGGGGTTGGAGGCCGCGACTGTCTCGCTGGCGACTGCGGCGGGATCGCTGATCCCCGTCGCTGAGTAGGCGGGATGGCGTTGCGCCGGAGCAGGTGTCTTATCCTTAAGGAACTATGAGACATCTGCTGCGCGGCGTGGTGTTACTTGGATTGCTTGGGTTGGGTGGTGCGCGGATGGCGCACGCAATCGAGGTCAAGGTTTCGGCTCTGGCGCTGGAGCGGACGTTGCGCAAACAGTTGTTCAATGGCCCAGAAGGCCGGTATTACATGCGCGGAGATGCGACGACGGCTTGCTATGTATACGCCGAGAATCCGCACGTTGCTTTCAAGGACGACCGCGTTGTCGTGCATGTGCATACGCGGGCAAAGATTGGCACGGCCGTTCGAGGAGCCTGCATTGGTGTGTCGCTGACGACGGATGCGGATGTGTCGCTCGTTCCGGAGGCGGAGGGCGAGTCGGTCGGGTTTCGCGATGCTCGAGTCGAGCGGCTGAGCGAATCGAAAGAGCTGAATTTCTTGCTCGTGCCGTTCCTCAGCCACAAGCTGCCCTCACAGATGAAGGTGAACGCCGCCGATCTGATGGGCAAGCTTCTGAGCCAGTCTGTTGCGGAGACGGGTTACACGTTGACTCTGAAGTCGCTGAAACTGCATTCGATGCTCGTCGACCATGACGCGCTGGTGGTGGATGTGGACGCGGCCATGAGTGTCGAGTGAGCGGGCGTCAGGGGTCGCTCGACCGACGGAACGCCTCCGTCTTGAGCAACTTGCTGATCCAGGTTTTGCCACTCGCGAGGCTTTAGACGGAAGGCCATTACACCGAGTTTCATGAGACGCAAAAAAACCGAACAAGAAACCATTTCTGGATTGACAAACGTTGTTTCAGGTGACCATAATCCTCGCCGACCGAAAACGATACTTTCTCAGAGCTTGAACCGGTCCAACCTGAATCGTTTTTAACGAGGCTGCTATGGCATACAAAACAAATGGTTTCTATCGCGTTCTCTCGACGGCGATGGCGAGCGTGTTGTCGCTGTTCACCCTGCTGGTACTTCTGGTGTTGCCGGCCAGCCTCAAGGCGCAATCAGGTGGCCAGGGTGCCATTACCGGGACTGTCACGGACAGCACGGGCGCCGCTATTCCGGATGCCACCGTTACGGCCACCAACCTGGCGACCAATGTCGCGACCATCCGCACAACGTCCGGTGCAGGCGCGTATTCGATCGCGCCACTTCCGCCGGGCATTTATTCCGTCCAGGTAGCGGCCAAGGGCTTCAAGACATTGCGTCAGGACAACCTGTCTGTGGACGCCCTGAATGCGCTGGGCTTTAACCCTGTGCTTTCGATCGGCGAAGCGACTGAAACCGTGGTGGTAACTGCGGCGCCTCCTGTGCTGGACACGACCAACGCCACGCTCGGAGTGGTCATGGAGAACGAGACGTATGCGGCTCTGCCGGTCCAGATGAACAATGCGCAGCGCGATGCTACGGCATTCGCGTCACTGGTGCCGGGAGCACAGGCGGGCATTCGTGTACCGATTATTGGTGGCACGACCAACTACCTAGGACAACTGTATCTGGATGGACTGCCGGCACAGACGATCAACCAGCAGGGCGATAACCGCCTGGTCTCGCAGGCTGTCGACGTGGACGCGGTGGATCAGTTCCAGGTGGTGACGAGCACGCCCCCGGCGGAGTACTCGGGTGCAGGCGCGCTGAACTTCACGATGAAGTCGGGCGGCAACAAGTATCACGGGCAGGTTTCAGACTTCATCCGCAACACGGCCTTCGACGCGTGGAGCTTCACATCCAAGGCGGCCACGGTGACAAACCTGCAAGGGCAGAAGGTGCCGGCGCCGAAGCCGACTGAGCATCAGAACGAACTTTCGGTTACGTTCGGTGGTCATGTTCCGCACACGGCCAACAAGCTGTTCTTCTTCTTTGCGTATGGCAAGTACCACTCGCGGCGAGGCGGCGTGCCCCAGTTGTTCACGGTTCCCACCACGCTGATGACGCAGGGCGACTTCACCGAACTGAACGGGAACATCGGTACGGGCGGATTCACGGGTAGCAATAATCAAAAGATCTTCGATCCGACTAGCAACTCGTGCGTTGGCACTGTTTGCACCCGCCTGCCGTTCCAGGGGGTGAAGAATGGAGTCCCGACCGACAACGTGATCCCGGCCAGCTATCAGTCGCCGATCGCGTTGAAGATGGAGGCGTTGCTGCCTGCGCCCAGCTTAACCAACACCCTTACCAACAACTATCTGGGCAGCAATGCCAACGGATTCGACAACCATGTCATCGACTGGCGGGTCGACTTCGACCTCAACGCAAAGCACAGGATCTCCAGCGTCGGCGGGATGGGCGCAGTTAACTATCTGAACAACTTTCAGGCTGGCGGCACCGCTCCGAATACTTACGGCTATCTTCCCCTGCCGTATATGGGAGGCACGTACGCGAACATCTTCCCGAAGGTCTACCAGGTGGAAGATACGTGGACGATCAACGACCATCTCATCAACCAGTTGAAGTACGGGTTCACGCGGTTTATCCAACCGCAAATATCCGCCACGGACGGCGTCGCCACCTACTCACCGGGCGCCATGGGAATCACCAACCTCCCGGCTGGCCAGGCGAGCACGGTGTTTCCCGGCGTCGGGTTCGGTACGACTGGCGCCCTGGCCACTACGGTTACCGGCTGGGCCGGACCGAACAACGGGGGCTTCGTGACGCAGACGGTAAGCCCCAGCACCTATGCGGCCCTGGACAACCTGCAGTGGCTGAAGGGCAAGCACTCGATTACGGTCGGCTTCTCTTTCATGTGGGAGGAGATCAACTCAGCGTTGCCAAAGGGCTATTCGGGCATTACGCAACTGCAGTTCAACTCAAACTCCACGGCGCAGTACACCGCCAATGCCAGCACTCTCAGCTCCTCGTCGGGTAACTCGTACGCCAGCTTCCTGCTGGGCGCTGTGGGCAACAACGGCAGCGCCGCACCGTCGATCAACCTGCAGCCGGTGAGCGAAGTTGGTGGACGGTACCATGCGATAGCGCCCTATATCCAGGACAACTGGAAGCTGACGAGTAAGCTGACCATCGACATGGGACTTCGTTGGGACTACTTCCCACCGTTCCACGAGGTCAAGGATCGGTGGACCTTCATGAATCCCACTCTGACGAACAGTGCCACCAGTACACCCGGCACGATGCAGTTTGCGGGTAGTTATGGCGGAACGGGAGTGAGCTGCGGGTGCCGCACACCGGTGCAAACCTTCTGGAAGAACTTCGGACCGCGTGTCGGTTTGGCTTACGCGATAGACGAGAAGACGGTCATTCGTGCCGGTATCGCGACAGTCTTCTCTCAGGCTGGCGGCGTGGGCGGCCGTGGAGGCAACGCTGGTGGAACTGGCCAGCTAGGCTTCAACATTACGGCAAGCGCAACACCTGAGTCGACGAGTGGAGTCGGCGCAGGACCTTCGTTCTACCTGAACAACGGCTCCACCTTCACCGGCAACGGAAAGGCCAATACTGATTTCCTCGGAAAAGGCTTTGCCTATCCGGCCAATCCAACTCCGAATGCAGCCGCGCAGTTGCTGAACACAGGCAACTATCTGAACAGCTCTGGCGGTCTGGTGACGGCAAGCTCGGTATCCTTAGCGGACTTCTACATCTCAGGTCGCGCGCCGGAGTTCACATTCTTCAACGCCGGCATTGAGCGAAGCATCACCAAGGACATGACCATTGCGGTCAACTACGGGGGTGATGAGTCTCACTTCATAACCACAGGCGGCAACGTTCGCGGTTTCTATAACAACCAGCTCAACCCGATCTACATTGCTGCTCTTGGACCGCAAAAGGACTCGACCGGCGCAAAGCCTCTTCTGATCGCAGCAGCGACCTCGGCGAACGTGGCCAAGGCGCAGGCAGTGCTGTCAGGGCTCAACATTCCCACATTCTTCCAGACTGCGGCGAATGCAAACCCGACGAGTTCCACGTTGACCATCGCGCAGGGGCTGGTTGCTTTCCCGCAATACAGCGGCGTAACCGACCTGTGGGGCTCGAACGCGGCGAACTTCAGCTATCACTCAATGCAGATCACGTTGATGCAGCGCAAAGCACATGGCGTGGTCTTCAACGTCAACTACACCTACTCGAAGAACATCGGCGATGATGGTACGTTCCGCAGCGGGTTCGACATCCCGGCCGCGGCGCTCTCGGGCGGCGGCCAGAGCTGGCACCAGGACCGGATTGACCGATCCTGGACGACAATGTCAGCTCCGCAGATCGTACATGCGTACGGCGTCTATGATCTTCCATTCGGCAAAGGGCATATCGGCGACGGCAATATGCTGGTGCGGGCCTTGGCGGGTGGATGGCAGATTGCAGGCATCTACACCTACCAGTCGGGATCTCCGGTCGCCATCGTTTCCAATCACTGCACCGCAACTACCTTCCCCCTTCAAGGGCAGTGCATGCCGGATATGGCCTTGAATGCTACGAATGCGCGCATCAACGGGAGCTATGGCACGGGTCCGAATGGCACCACAAATGCCAATCTTGGCAGTATCAGGTACTTCGATACAACGAAGTTCGCAACCCCAACCAACGTCTCGACCGTGAGCGGTTCGCCGATCTATTTGATTGGCAATGCGCCGCGTACTCAGGCGGCCAACCTCCGGAATCCCGGCACCCAGAACCTGGATACGTCGTTGCACCGCACCTTCAGTCTGCCGAAGGACATCGGTACGTTTGTCTTCCAAGTTGACTGCCTGAACACGTGGAACAAAGTAACGTTCGGGGGGCCGGCAGCGACGGTCGGAGCATCCAACTTCGGCCAGATCTCCGGCATCGCGAACAACCCGCGCGACTTCCAGTTTGCGGGTCACATCAACTTCTAACCAGCTACACCGATTCAAAAACATAGCCGCCACATCCGAAACGATGTGGCGGTTTTGTTTTGCGCTGAAGCTATCGGAAGGACCAGGTGCGCACGGGGCCTACGTCGACGTGCACGAACTGCGAGATCGGGTAGAAGCCGACTCCGCCCGCGTGGAGTGCAAGGGCCGCATTGCGCAAGGTGACCGTGCTCACGCCGGGAACGCGGATGTCGATCGCCTTGGCGAGCATGTGCTGGCTGTGCTCGGCGACGCCGGTGTCGGCGCTGCGTGTGCGCAGGAAGTTGTTGCTCTCCGGAGTGCGGTAGCCGCAGATGATGTCGATGACGCCGTTGGGACGGCCGAGTCGGGTCATCAGCGCGTGAAGCAGGTCGAACTCCTTCGGATCGTAGCTGCTGACGTCCTCGGTTCGATGATCGCGCAGGAAGTGGTTGAGCTGATCGAGTGCATTGGGAATGTAGGTATCACCGATGCGATAGACGACGTCGATGTCTTCCCCGGTGTGGAGATGGTGCATGCGGAGGTGATATTGCTGCTGCGAAGCCGTCACTGCGGTCGGCCCCGCGTCGATGGTAAGACGGTCTGTAGCTTTGGCGCTTGAAACTAATCCCAATGAAATTGCTGCAATGGCGGCTAGAGCCGCTATTCGTTTTCCAGATACCATTCGCGTTGTTTCTCCCCGGGGTTGGCGTGCTATGAATCCGCATACGCGAATGAGATTTGCGTTCCTCGATTCACTTCTCTAGTTTATCGCACTCATGGGTCGCGGGCACTAGCCCGTTTGTGTCATCTTATTGTCGCAATGACTGCAACTCGGGAGGTTGAGCGGGGAACGGGCTGTGGCACTCTTAATGTATGACACTTGACCCGATCCAGATTCGCGTCCTTGGCGCATTGATAGAGAAGGAGATCCTGACTCCGGAGAACTATCCGTTGTCGCTGAATGCGTTGCTGGCCGCGTGCAACCAGCGTTCGAGCCGCGATCCCGTGGTGACGCTCACCGAGGACGAGGTGCGGCAAGCGCTGCACACTCTTGAGGACCTGGGGCTGACAGCGGTGGTGCGGGATAGCCGCGTGGCGAAGTATGAGCACCGTATCCGCACGGTGTTGAACCTGCGGCGCGACGAGACCGCGATTCTATGCCTCCTGTTTCTGCGCGGGCCGCAGACACCGGGAGAGCTTCGTGCCCGCGCTGACCGCATGTACAGCTTTGACGGGCTTGAAGGGGTCGAGAGCACGCTGGGGCGGTTGACGGCGGCTGGAGTTTCTCCGACGGGCGTGGAGCCTTCAGGGGCGTCGGATCCGCGGCCTCTGGCGACTGTGCTGCCACGGCAGCCTGGCTCGCGGGAGGCGCGCTATGCGCATCTGCTCGGCGGACCGATCGAGGTAGTCTCGCGAAATTCCGACTTCGAGAAGCGTGGCCCTTCTGCGAGTGAACAGGCTCCGGCGACGACGCTGGCAACTCGAATATCCGAGTTGGAGGCCGAGGTTGCGGCGCTGCGAACAGCGGTTGCGAGGATTGAGGATCGACTTGAGGCGGGATCGGCAACCTGACAAGGTAGTAGCTGCTCGACTCCGGCCCCCCTCCCCCGAGGGATTTTGCATTGGATCGCATAAAGCAAGAGCCGCTCACTTTGAGCGGCTCTCGAGGTGTCGTTGCGTTGTGAACTGATCAGTCGCCGGCTACGGCTTCTTCTACCTTCGCTGGGGCGGCGGCGGGCTTGATTTCGTTGAGGGAGATGAAGCCTGCCGGGGCGTCGGGCTCCTGGAGGATTTCCTTGCGGTAGAGCTTGGCCATGCGGGCGTTTTCGGCGTCCAGCTTGATCTTCGCGTCGCGTGCGCGGATCTTTTCTTCGCGCGCGTTCTTGGCGACACCGGACTTCTCGAAGGTGTCGTTGGCGGCCGCGTCGACGTGCTCCTGGTTGAGGACGAGGTCGTACTTGTCCGCCGTGTCCAGACCGACCTTCTTGCCGCCGGCGAAGATCTCATGCCGTCCATGCTCCTCGTACCACTTGGTGAGCGTGGAAGTCATGTGCATCTTCTCGATGATGTTGCGCCAGCCCACGCCCGTGTTGTACGCGCAGAAGCTGATCTCGCCTTCCTGCGTGGCGTACGGGATGATGCACTGCTCGGTGCGACGGAAGTCGTAGTTGAAGAGATCCTGGAACCACATGCCCGCGATGAAGAGGAAGTTCCAGCGGTCGCCGCGGCGCTTCTTGATGTCTTCCATGGTGCGGTCGGCGGTGACCTTGCCGTAGTCGCGACCGGATGCGCCGAAGCTCTTATCGAACTTGGTGAGCAGGTCCTTGATCTTGAAGTGGGTAGGCGCTTCGTTTGGCTTGTAGTTGCGGATGAGCGCGAGCGCTGCGCCAATCATGGTCATGTACTTGCCGCGGGCTGCGTCGTTGACGCGGGCGATGTCCTTGGCCAAGCGGTCGGCGTTGATGAACGCGGTGACCGGGACGGCTTCCTTGGTCTCCTTGTCGATCATCAGAGCCATGGAGATGCCGCAGTTCGGATGGCAGCCGCAGGAGAGCTGGCCCCAATCGCGATCGGGACCGTGAACGAGATCGGCCCAATCGGAGAAGGTGGACATGAAGGAGATGGGGAACCAGTCGCGCGTGGGCTCGCCGAGGCCAGTCTGGTTCTTGACGTCGTGGGCCATGTGGCTGAGTGTGTACCGCTGAGCAGCGCGGCGCTCATCTGAAACCGCCTCATCTCTTCCGGTAAATGAAACGGGCTGGAAGGAGAGGAAGTTGATCTTCTTCGGGTTGTCGAGGGCGAACTTGATGATGTTGCCGACCTGCTCGTTGTTGATCCCGTTGATGATGGTGGTGACGGGCACGATATCGACGCCGGCCTCGTAGAGGTTATGGATGGCCTGCAGCTTGACGTCGAACGCGTTGCCGACTTTGCGGTGCGAGTTGGCGGCGTTGCCGATGCCGTCGAACTGGAGGTAGGCGTAGCGCAAGCCAGCTTCGGCCGCAGCCTTGGCGAATTCCTTCGACTTGGCGAACTCGATGCCGTTGGTGGCAGCCTGGACGCTGGTGTAGCCGACCTTGCGGGCGTAGGCGACGGCGTCGAGGAAGTAAGGCGAGAGGGTGGGCTCGCCGCCGGAGAACTGCACGCTCATCTGGCGCCTGGGCTTGATGGTGACGGCGTTGTCCAGCATGGTCTTGATCTCGTCCCACGTGAGTTCGTGGACGAAGCCGACCTGGTTGGCGTCCATGAAGCNNAGCGGTTGGTGAGATCGATGGTGAGGACCGAACCGCGGCCGTGGGTGACGGTGGACGTGCCGTGATTGTGCAGACCCTTGTCGTTGTGGGCGCGGATGTCGCGGCCGGGGAAGACCTCTTCGAGGTGCTTGAAGAAGGCGGGGTCGATGGACATCACGTCTTCGAAGTGGCCGTGGATGGGGCAGTCCTTGACCATCAGGATCTTGCCGTCGCGCTCGATGATCTGCGCCTTGATCTCGCCGACCTTTTCATTGAGCAGGATCTCGTGGGGTAGCTTGCCGTCGACGATCTGCTGGCGAATCTCGGGGACGCACTTGGGACAGAGAGAGTCGGTGGTGCGCGGCCAGCCTAGCGGCGGCTTCTCCTTCTCGTACGACTTCAGAAGCGGCTTGTCGCTCCACTTGGGCGTAAAGCTGGGGCTGTCGGCGACGAGGGAGTTGAGCTTGCTGTAAATAACCCATCCGCCCTTTGCGGCCTGAACCAGAACTTTTTCGATTACCTTTGCGCGCTTTGCCATGTGGATCTGTCTCCTGAGAATGGAATGGTCGAGATGGGCCGGGACTCTATGATCCTGGGGTCTAAGAACACGGACACGTTAGCGCGGTCCATGTACTTGGCGAATGAACTGGATGTGCTTGTCTCAATGGACAATACAAACTCCGCATGAAATGCAATCCAGTTACCAGAGTACCTATGCGGGGGCGGCGTTCGAAGGGTTGACTAGCGAACGGCAAGATTCTGCATTGAATGGGGATAAGGAGAGGCGAATGGAGCGTCGGCGGGCCGACGGATGTTACGTCCAAGTGCGGTGCTAGGGCAGGGAGTACTGGTCGCTGGAGACCTGGTTGAGGACTCGCTGAACGAAGATGACACGGACGTGTACATGCTTCGCGACGTCGGGCAGGAACTCGGTGACGAGGTTATCGATGGGATTGGTTGCGTATCCGATCATGACTTCCCGGGGATTTACAGACTTCTGGCGGATGTGCTTGGCTCAGTTCTAACGGTGGGTGTGGCGATCGAAGAGGATGCCCCCGAAGAATTCGGCGATCCCATCGCCGAGGGCCGTTCCGCCCAGCGATCCGCCAAAGGTCTCCATGGTCGTCATCGCATTGCGGTTCGATTGTGGGTAGTACGCGTTGGTGAGCACAGCCCCGGCCAGGTTTGCGCCTATCTGCGAGAAGTTGGGGATGGTGCGGCCGCTGTCGCTGCGGGTAATCAGCGCCCGGGAGGCGGAATACACGACACGCGCGAGGAACTTGTGACCGGATCCGAGGCGGTAGTAGCGAGGATCTTCGTGGAAGGCAGGTGCGAGGACGCTGTCGGCCAGGAGGTTCTCGGAGGTTGCGCGGATAGCGGAGGCGCCGAGACGTTGACCGTAGGCGCCGCGGTCAGTCCCATAGTTCGGGGTGGTGTTTGTCACCTGTTCATATCCGGCCGCGGAGAGCCAGCCGACAGCGGCAAACGGTGAGAGCGCACCTTTGAATCCCATTACCACTTTGTCGTGCGAGGTGAGCACGGGGGCCGGCTGACCGGGCAGCGGATAGCGCTGGGTATGAGAGGCCTCGGGTAAGGAACTGACGGTGGGGTTCGTTGTTGTTACGGGGGCTGAGTCCGTTGGTAGCAGGTCGTTGGCGGGAGTTGCGACCTGGGCTGCGGCAATGCTCTCGAGACGGCTCGTCTCACCCGGTGCATCCGGCAGGATGACAAGAGCTTCCTGTTGGTGAACAGCGGTCTGATTCAGACGACCTGGCATTGAAGGATCAGGTTGGGCCTGGGCAATCGCAGTGCTGGCGAAGCTTGCTGCGGCGAGGAGAACGCATATCGCTATCGCATGGCGAAAAGCTCGGCGGCACACTCGCTCGCTGAATAGGTTCTTCATGGCGGCGCACCTCGCTCTCTCTCTGATGTTTCGATCTACGGCTGAATCCTTGAGGGTTGAGAAGCCGAAGGGGATTCGCAACGCCGAGGCGCCACTCTGTTATGACAGATGCTTCGAACACTTGCGCAGTTGTCCCGTTGGCACGAGAACCATCGCGGAAGGTGCGTTGCAAATGCCTCGGATGGAGCGCTTGCCGCGATTACCAATCAGGCACTGTGCCTTCGATAGCACGGTTGCGGCATTGACCGGTGCTTTTCCGCATCTACATACTGGATGGTGGAGAGGTGTCGCCCATGTCGTACGAGGAACCCAGACCCTGGGAGCAGCAGTTGCGCGAGGCTGCGGCGCGCGCAGAAGAGGAGCTTCGCCGCGTTATGACTTACATCAACGATGAGGTGGTGCCGGACATTCGGCGCAATGGGTCGCAGGCGCTGCGGGCCGCGTCCGAGGAGTTGCAAAAGCTTGCCCAGCGGATGGATGATCGACGCGCCGCGGCCTCTGGACAGGCTCCGCCTCCGCCGCCTGCGCCAGAAAAGGAAAAGCCGAAGCCTTGAATCGCATCCTGCATCGCCGCTGGCTCAGAGCCGCCGCGCTTCTTCCGGCGTTGGTGCTCGGCGTTGCGGGCTGCCACCACAAGAATGCGCCGGTAGTGTATCAACCGCCGCCGCCGATCGCGCCAGCCTCAGATACAAATGATGCAGGCAGTGTGCGTCCGGTTCGTCCGGCGGCGAGCGGCCATGGGACCCCGAGTGCGCCGGCAGGAACAGCAGGTTCTGTTTCGCAACCCGAGCCGCATGGCAAGCCAGTGTCGAGCGAGATTGGGTTGGCTAGCTGGTATGGGCCGCCGTACACCAATCGCAAGGCCGCGGACGGCAGCATCTACGACCAGAACGCGATGACGGCCGCGCATCGGACGCTGCCCATGGGATCGATTGTGCGGGTCACGAACCTGACGAACAACGAGTCGGTGATCGTCCGCATTACGGACCGCGGGCCGTTTATCGATGGCCGCATCATCGATCTGTCGATGGCCGCGGCGAAGATGGTGGACATCTATCGCCCTGGGACGGCGAAGGTGCGGGTGGAGGCATACGC
>PKWK01000179.1 GCA_003133205.1 Granulicella sp.
ACGCTTGTGGTTCTCGGCGGCTCGTTGATTACCGCGTGGCCGCAGCCGGCGATCTGGCGGAAGACATTAGAGGCGCTGGACTTCCTGGTCTGCATCAACCGCTATCACACCGCCGACTCGGCTTACGCCGACATCGTCCTCCCCGCCGCCACCTATTATGAGATCACGTCCTATATGCGCTTCGGCGCGCTTTTCAAGATCAGGGAGCGGCTCGTTGCATCCCAGGGCGAGGCCAGGAATGATTTCCTTATTCTCGCCGAACTGGCGCAACGCCTGGGGTACGGCGATCTCTATCCGCAGAGCGAAGAGGAGATGCTGCGCTTCGCACTTCAGCCCAGCGGTTTCTCCCTCGAGGAGGCCCGTGCGGCGGGTGGAGAAGTGCGGGTGCCGACGGTGATGATGCAGTACAAGAAGTGGCAAAAGGGGCTGCTGCGCCCCGACGGGCAGCCTGGTTTCAACACGCCGAGCGGCAAGTTTGAGATCGCCTCATCAATCCTCGCCGAACACGGCTACGACCCACTTCCCGTCTATACGGAGCCCACCGAGGGGCCGCTTGCCAATCCCGACCTGGCACGGAAGTACCCGCTGGTGTTCAATTCGGGCGCGAGGACAGCGTTCNNGAAGCACTGGGGATCGAGGAAGGCGAGCGGGTGTGGGTGGAGACGCTGCGGGGGCGAGTTCTCTTCACTGCCAGGCTGACCGACAATATCGTGCGCGGTGCAATCGATGCCGCAATGGGCGGCGGCGGGCCGCTCGGAGGACGGGCGTGGCAGGAGTGCAACGTGAACGAACTCACCGATATTACCCGCTTCGACCCGATCTCCGGCTTTCCCATCTACAAGACGCTCCTCTGCCGTGTGAGCAAGTCAGACAGTTCCCACCTTTCTGAGCGAAACCCGGATGTCGAAGCGTCTATTGAAGAAGACGCGTGTCCTGTTCCTCATCCTGCAGCGCCAGACGATGCAGCCCGCAGGGTCTACCTCGACTACAACGCGACCACTTTCGTTGCTCCCGACGTGCGCGAGGCGATGCTGCCGTTTTTCAGCGCGACAGGTGGTAACCCCTCCAGCATACACAGCGCGGGGAACCTCGCCAGAGCAGCGGTGGACGTGGCACGAAGGATCATCGCCCAGGGGTTGAATTGCACTGCCCGGCGTGTGGTGTTCACCGGCGGCGGCTCTGAAGCCGACAACCTGGCAATTCTGGGACTCGCGCGAGCCTCGGATGGCTCACGGCGTCATTTGATCACCAGCAGCATCGAGCACCCGGCGGTCCTCGCGCCATTCCATGCACTGGCGGCTGATGGGTTCGA
The DNA here is from genome assembly GCA_003133205.1 of Granulicella sp. The sequence continues at coordinate 1,313 of PKWK01000179.1, forward strand.
CCTCAGCGTTCTTCCGGTGAACCGGAATGGCGTCGTGGAACCAGAGTCACTAATCGAGGTCATTAGCCCCGACACGCTTCTCGTCTCCGTCATGCTAGCGAACAACGAAACCGGAGCGCTGCAACCGGTGCGAGAGCTAGCCGCGATCGCGCACGAACACGGGGCTTTGTTTCATACGGACGCGGTACAGGCTTTCGGGAAGATCCCGGTCGATGTCGAAGAACTCGGCGTGGACCTGCTGGCCGTTTCCGCCCACAAGCTGCATGGGCCCAAGGGAGTCGGGGTTCTCTACGTGCGCAATGGGTTACAACTCGATCCGCTCATCAAGGGAGGAGGACAGGAGCACGGAATGCGCTCAGGGACCGAGAACGTCCCCGGTATTGTCGGTTTCGGCAAGGCAGTGGAACTGGCGCTTCGCGGGCTGAATTCCGGAGAGCCAGGAAGGGTAGCCCGGCTGCGCGACCGGCTTGAGGCGGGTATCCATGAACTCATCTCTGGAGCACACAGAAACGGCCCCGAGCGCGAACGCCTCCCAAACACGCTGAACATGACCCTTCCGGAGATACGAGGGGAATCGCTGGTTCTTTTCCTCGACCGCAAGGGAATTGCTTTCTCTTCCGGCTCAGCGTGCAAATCGGGGAACCCGGACCCTTCGCACGCTCTGCTTGCTATGGGACTCACCCCGGCCGAAGCTCACTGCTCAGTACGATTCTCGCTGGGGGCGTGGAACACGGAAGAAGAGATCAGGTATGTGATCGAGGCATTCTCGGAAGTGCTGCGCGAGACCCGCAGCGCGGTACGGTTTGTGTCGTGCAGATAAGGAAACCGCATAAGAGCCGTTCCAGCGTCGACTTGTCCGATCCGCTATGGCGGGCCACCGCGATCTTGCTGCCAGCGGGGAGTTCGACGCTGATGTTGAAGCGCGCCAGTTTCTAGTTTTCGTTCATCCGCTACTCGCCTACAGGATTATTGTGGGCCTCGCGAGCACTCGATATCGACGTCGATGCGAACCGCAAAATCATTGGCATGTCGTAGATGTCGTCCAAAGTAAATCGGGCCTCACCTCCGAGGCCCGGTTTACTTTGCAATCGTTGCCGACTCAAGCAGCGTTCGCGAAATTGTTCGGGTGCAGCAAAACCTTGGTCCAGCCCGGATCGCGGTTATCAAAGTGCTTATAGGCTTGTGGTGCTTCCTCAAGGGGCAACTCATGCGAGACGATCATCGATGGATTAGCCTTGCTCTGGTGAATGAGGTCGCGCAGCCGGCGGTTGTACGCCTTCACATTGCACTGGCCGGTACCCATCTTCTGGCCTTTGAACCAGAACTTGCCCATGTCGAAGGCGATCTCGCCATTCTTCGCTAGCTTATCTTCAGCGCCAGGATCCTTCGGAATGAAGACCCCGACAACGCCAAGGGTACCCGTTGCTTTTACCGCATCGACAAGCGAGTTCATCACAAGATTTGGAACCTCTTTCCCGGAGGCGTTGTGACACTGGTAGCCAACGCATTCGGCTCCGCAATCGGCACCCCGGCCACCAGTGAGTTCGCGGATTCGATCGCCAACGTCACCGCCCATCATGTTGATAGGGGTTGCGCCGATCTGCTCTGCGAGGGCGAGGCGATCCTCCTGGCCGTCAACGACAAAGATCTGGCTGGCACCCTGGATCCGTGCAGACATTGCCGCCATCAAGCCGACGGGGCCTGCGCCGTAGATGACGATGGATTCGCCAGACTGTAGGTTTGCCAGCCGCGTTGCGTGCCATCCAGTCGGAAAAATATCCGAGAGCATCACATAGTCGTTCTCCTTTTCCTCTGCGTCAGACGGGAGCTGGAGGCAGTTATAGTCGGCATAAGGCACGCGAAGATATTGCGCCTGGCCGCCGGCGTAGGGTCCCATGCCAGCAAAACCATATGCCGCGCCGGCCATGCCTGGCATAACGGTGGGGTCGGCGCAGGTGAGGCAGTAACCAGAGAGTCCGCGTTCACAGTTGGCGCAGAAGCCGCAGCCGATGTTAAACGGAAGGACGACCTTATCGCCCTTCTTGACCGTATCCACGGCCTTGCCCACCTCGACGACTTCGCCGAGATTCTCATGACCGAGAATCTTCCCCTCCTCCACATCCGTGCGGCCTTCGTACATATGCAGGTCGGATCCGCAGATGTTGGTTGTCGTGAGTTTGATGACGACGTCGGTGTACTTCTCAATCTTGGCGTCGGGAACGTTGTCTACAGAGACCTTCTTGGCACCGTGATAAACCAGAGCTTTCATGGCAAAATTCCTTTAAAGCGCAAATCGTTCAGACAGCGCGGTTCTCGTGCGGGAATGGAGCCTATGCGGCGGTGGTGCAACCTGCATAGGCAAACGATGACGGACATAGAGTCGGACGGCATTTCTCCGACAGCAACTAGAACCTGTGATGCAGGTCTGAAAGACAGAGTGGCCTTACGACACAGCAATCCAACGCCGCCTTATTGCGGTGTAGGTTCAGCAGTTCTAAATGAGTAACCAAGAGGAGCACCTACGTGGGCGGTGCTTTGCCCCAGAAGAGGATATTCATCAGGGAGGTCCAGTCTGGGAAGAGGAGGTAGGCGGAGATGGTGCCGAGGTGACGGAAGAAACGAGCGCGAGCAGCAATCGCAGTACGGGCTTGTTGCCAGAGCGTCTCCAGGCAGTCAAAAACGGTATGGAAGGCGAAGGCCAGCAGGTTCATGGCGACGAAGGTTCTGGCTAGGTACCGCTTTCCATGCCCGAAGTTGTTGAAGATGCCTTGCCGAGTGGACTCGATGGGAGTGCCGTTCGGCTGGCCGCCTCGATCTGCGCCTTGAGTTCGCTGAGCACCGACGGAGCCCGTTCCATGCGTAGCGCGTGACGCGTGGCGTGGTCCATGTTCTCGTCACGCGCCTGAGCATCGATGGCAAACAGCTTCACCATCTGCGCCACGATTCGTGTCGAGGCAACGTCCTGTTGATTGAGCTTGGTCGCCTCTACAAAGCGTCTTCTTGAGTGCGCCCAACATGCGGCGTGCACCATCTTCGGTCCGCCGACACGGTCGTAAGCCGCATAAGAGGAATCTCCAAAATGGGCTTCCACTGAAATGCTCGGGAAGACGTCTGATTGGTCGGCTGAACGATCGCGTAGTGAATCAAGCTGTGGCAATAGACGCAACACGTTTCACGGATGAGGCAGCCCGTTTTGCCCAAAACCTGGGTGAACGTCCTTAAGCACTCCGGGCACGCCATCATGACGTACGGCTCGCCAGAAGGAGCATCAATCCAGATCGGTGCCGACGGGCCGGGGCGATAGACCGAGTACAGCCCATTAAAATGGATCGTGGCTTCAATAATCTGCAACAACCCAGCAACCTTCGTTGCTTTTTCATAGAAAGCGTCGGCAGCAATTCCTGTGGGGACATCGCTGCCTGAAAACGCACTGCTCATAGCGATTACCTGGATCGCTGGAAACCGGCGACGGACCACCGAGAGCAATTCGAAACCAGACATGCCAGACATGTAGAGGTCGGACAGAAGGATGTCGGGAGCCTCGGTCCGTATCTCGGCGAGTGCGGAAAATCCATCTTCCGCCGTCCGAACTTTATACCCCGCTTGCGCCAGGATAGCGGACAGCAAAAGCCGAAGCTGAACATCGTCTTCCACAATCAGGATATTTTGCGTTGGAGTGGACAACTTGCGCCCCCCTGCGAACTTCTCAATGGAAGCTCTGATCTAGAGCATCGTACTCCACATATTTGTTAATCAGTGACATAGATCACATCTGTAATGACTGTTGATCTGTTCAAAATTGCCCACCTTTTGCTGTATCAGATCTGGCCTTTCAAAGCCCGACACAAAACACATCCGAACAGACACTCGTTCGTTCAGTAGTGCAGAACAACATTGAGCAGGGACTTGTGAACTTGGATGCGACCGTTGTATTCGATGAAGCCGAGCTTGCGAAATCGATTCATGAAGGGCTAAGCGACCTTCCGCCGCCTAACCGCTCTCGATTTTTGCACGGCTTTACGAATCCACCAAGCCAAGACGGAGATTGCGAGCCATGCCAGCCCTGCGACGGGAAGGACGGCTGGGGTGGAGTGACTGGGCAGGAAGCGCCAAATCAGTATTGCGAATGCAATCAGGCCCAGAGCCCCCATCGCCGCTCCTACTGCATCGATGCCGGCGGCAACTCTGCCTCTTGAAGTGCCATCGAAACCGACTCGCCGCTTTTTCTCCTTCGCGTGCTTCTCGATCAACGTAGCCCCGTCCGGGAAAAATCGCCGGAAATGCCAGGAAGAGTCCGGCAACACCCGGACCATACCGTCTGGCTATCAATCCCGTAAGCGCCGTCACGATGCCACCGAAGACGAAACGCACCGCATAGTTCCTCCAGCGAATGTGCTGCATAGAGGAAACATCGAGTCCGATTCTCATAGATCCGTCCTATCGCACCCAGACAAACCAGAGCCCAAAGGTAACGGCTAGCCAAATCAGTATGAGTGTCGATGTCGCGGCTAAGGCCGGCGGTTTATAGCGCATCATGACTTTGCTCACTATCGATGCGTAGAGAAAAAACGCGATTGCTCCGGCGATCATGGAGCGAGCCTCAATTGCAGCGTAGTCCCTGCCCTTCGTTGCAACTGTCAATCCGAGAGTAGAGAGCGCAATTCTCTGATTTTCGTGCGCCAGCAGTAGCCCATGAACTGCCACGGATTACAAGCGGAACGGAAGAAGGTCGCGAAGGTCGCGCGGCCGTCGATATGATCGTTGGGCTCGCCGATCTGGATGATGTTGAGGTCCAATGAGCCGGTCGCAGGACGCCAAGCGCCCAGTCTGCAAATGCGTCGTCTACGAAGTCACCGACCTGAAGAAATTTGCCAAGGTCTACTCGGCTTTCGCTCCACTGCTGGCGAGTTTTGATCGTTACTCGGTTTATGGTGTTAGTGTTCTCCATCAAGTATTTGCCGAACAGCAAGGGACTGCAACCCGGCTTGCGCTTGATGGTGACAGACGCTTTGGACGCCTTGGAACAGGCGTTTTCCGAAGTGAAGCGTTTGACTATCTCCTCACAGACGCCGTAGTTGCCCTGGAAGACGCTGCGACCCTCTCCTCCCCACGCATAACCGTCCTGCGCCATCTGTGGGGCATCCATGCGGTACAGGATGTTGTAGAGATCATCGGCATAACCTCCCATCATCGTCCCAGTTAATCCAACCAGCTTTTTCCCAATCCGGCCAAGCACCGCCAGCCCGTTGCCCTGGGCTGTGTCGCCGGCGAGCTGGTGAAGCTCGTCTGCAATGGCGTAGTCGAAGAAGTCCTTCATATAGCGACCCATGTAATCGAGGGGCGCCATGCGCTGAAGTTTGTTCTTGTCAGCCTGCCAAAGTGGCGAGAAGACGGTCGTGCCTTTGTTGGGCCGGTTCAGCGTCTCATCGTACTTATTGGTGTCGAAGGACGAGCGGGTGAGGTTGCCTCCGGATGAGGTTTCGACGGGGAGACCGCTCTCAATGCTGATGACGCTGCCATTGTTTGGTCCTGATTCGGCGACCTCAAAAGCGTGCTTCCAGAAGTAGCCGAGTTTCCCTTTCTCCTTGCTCATAATGAAGAAGGAACTCTCGGGACAAATCTTCTTGAAGCCTTTGCGCCCAAGCTTGCGAAGCTCACTGAGGCTGATTTTCAGGCCCTTGTGAACGATCTTGCCTTTCTCGTAGGCTACCTCGACCATACCGTGGGGCAGTTTGGGGTCGGCGTTGTTGCGCATGTCGTACACGATGAAGACCCGAACGTTGGGCAGAGTGAGAAACACCTCGCGCGCCCACTTTTTCGGAAGATGCGGCGGACACATCGCAATCGCGGTGAACCGTTTGCCGGCTGCATGCACAAAGCACGAAGCAATCGACATCAGAGTTTTGCCCGTCCCGCATTCTGCAACCATCTTGGCGGCCCTACCGCCCTTCTTCCAGAACTTGACGGTGCCCATAATGGCAAGCGCCTGGGCGGGGAGAGGTTTCCGTTTGAGCTTCGCCAGGAGCGGCGACACCGGGTCTTCTGGTTTGTGGAGAGGTTGATACGCCTCCGTGATGCGCTTCCCGAGGTCCGGAGCGTAGCCGACAGGCCAACTCGGGGAATCGTACGCTGAGCTGCTAGTTCGATGCGAGCCATCAGGGACTGGAGTTGCTTGCCGCGCTCGGTGCCCAGGAAGGAGTGCAACTCATCGATGACGATGTATTTGATCAACGCTGCGAGCCGCGGGATCGCCGTGCCCCGGGTCACAAACAGTGCCTCCAGAGACTCCGGCGTGATAATGAGCACTCCGGAGGGATCTTGGAGAAATCGCTGCTTGCGCGAGGCCGGAACATCACCATGCCATCCGAGCACGGGGAGATCAAGATGCCAGCATACGTCTTGCAGACGCTGCTCCTGATCATTGATTAGAGCTTTCAGCGGACTGATCGACAGTACGAAGCCGCCATCGGTTCGTCCTTCGCCGTTCGGTTTCAGAAGCTGGGTCAGGATAGGGAAGAAGGCCGCTTCGGTTTTTCCGGCCGAGGTCGCCGCCGCGAGGATGACATCGTGATCACCAGCGAGCAGTGCAGGGATGGCGAGTTCCTGCACGGCGCGAAGCTCGCTCCAGCCTCGCGACCAGATCCAGTGCTGAATCCGCAGATCGAGCAGGAAAAACGGATTGATCTCAGATGCGGAAGGTGACGAGTTCACTGTCCTCCTCCTTCGCATCCAGCTTGTCTGTCTGGCCTCCACGGTCGGGCATAACGTCGAGCTGCCGAACCAGGTCGGTCCACTTCGCCTGTGGGTTCTGCTCAAGGATGGCCAGCAGGTCGATAAACGATGTAATAGTGGTGCGGGGTGTGCGGAAATAGCTATCGCCCAGCCGCTGGCGGCAGTGGCTCATGAAGGCGGGGAGCGCCTCGTCTGGCAGGAGATACTTCGTCTTGTCGCCGAAGGCATAGAGGTCGCGCAGCTTTTCGAGCAGGACATAAAAGTCCTCCGGGGTGAGCGCAGCCAGGCGCAGCACTGGGCCTGAAAAGTCTGCGAGTCCGTTGCGTGCGAAAGCGTTCTGCGAGAGACGAGACTCGAGCGCCGCGTAACTGTAGAGGCCTCGCCGGGTATCGAGCAGGAACTCCGGTGTGCCGCCGAGCACGAAGCCGAGGCCCTCCGCCGATCCCTACAGCGAGTCGTTCAAGATGCGGAGGATCTGCTCATAATTGGCGTTGCGCGCCTGTGTGTTGGCCAGCTTGTAGAGGTTCACGAGCTCGTCCAGGCAGATAAGCAGGCCGCTATACCCGGCTAGACGGACGAAGCGGGCCAGCAACTTGAGCTGGTCGTGGACGGACGCATCGTCGACGATGGTGCGGACGTTGAGCGCTGCTCGGGCGTCGGTGCGGGTCGTAAACTCCCCGCGCATCCAGCGCACGGCATCGCTCTTCAACTGTTCATTGCCCTGTTCAAACCCGCGCCAGTATGCGAGCACGACGTCGCCGAAGTCATAGCCATTGACCATTTCAGTGAGCTGTTGCGCTTGCTGGCGGACGACCTGGTCTGTAGTTGAGCCCGTGACCTCAGCCTGTGCTTTGGCCTGCGAGATGAACTTTTCTAAGATCGCCGCCAAAGCCCCACCCTCTGGCTTGGTGCGGGTTGCCATGTTCCGGGTTAGTTCGGCGTAAAGGGAGCGAGCCTGCCCGCCGGAGGCATGGAGGCGGCGATCGGGATTGAGATCGGCGTGCATGGTGACGAGTTTCTTTTCGAGGGCAACGGAGCGAACCAGGTTGAGGAAGAAGGTCTTTCCCGCCCCATACTCGCCGATGAGCAGCCGGAAGGTCGATCCACCCTGCGCAACGCGTTCGATGTCGGTGATCAACGTCTGCACTTCCTGTGCCCGTCCTACCTGAATCAAGTGCTGGCCAAGCCGGGGTACGACCCCGGCACGCAGGGACTGCAGAACTGCATCGCGCTCACGCGGACGAGGATTCATATCGCAGGGTTCTCCAAAAGTTCTCTCTCTATATAGATAGGGTCGTAGCCGTCGAATAGCATTGCACCGAGGGTATCCAGAGCAGCTTCGTTGATGCTCTCCATTGCGCCATCGAGCATGATCTGGAGCTCCCCGGCAGCGGCTTCCAACTCTGCCCTGGACCACTCGGGCTGGGTGAGCAGAAGGATCAGAAAGGCGTTGTGCGAAGGGGTGAGTCCAGAGAGCAGGGGTGGGGGAGCGCAGTCGGCCCGCTCCGATGGGGACGAGCAAGCCACCTTGGTCATAGCTTCCGCGGCTGTGGCGAGATCGCTCTCTTCCTCAATGAATACGTCGCCGAGCAAGGCGGATACCAGTTCCGTCTCTCGCTTGAGTTCGCCGATCCGCTCGCGGTCTAGATCGATGCGCTCTATACGAGCCGGACCCTTGCTCGTGCTATAGAGATGGCCGCAGACCAACTGAGGATCGAACTCGAATAAACCATAGAGCTGCTCGAAAAACTTTACCTTCTTCGGGGATATGACGCCATCGTCCTTGGCGAGTTGGGCCAACGCATGGATTACGTCGAGGCGTTGCTCCTGTGCCAGGGCGCGGAGCTTGATCTTCAGGGAGGATAGCGAGGCACGCTGATGAAGACCAAGCCGGTACTGCGATCGAAGACGCGTCTGCTGGTCTGGGCAGAAATGCGTCCAGGCGGTGGTTCTCCGTTCGATCACTTCCAGTCCAGCGACAGACGCATCAGTGTCGGCAAGCGCTAAGCAGGAAGCCAGAGTGAAAATCGCGGATGCTGTCTGAAATGACGCATCGCGTGAGCCGCGCTCTATTTCGTCTTGGAGTGAAAAGAGAACGACGCTGTCGTTTGGCCCCGGTCGCCGAGCACCCGCCAATACCTCTGGTTCCATACCGACCCCTACACGCTGGAGACCATTGGCAAGGTCTACAACCATCTGCGGGGTCGTAGGCTCGGATCGCCCGAATTGGGCGAACAGGTCCGCAGAGGTTAGTGGTTCCATCCGTTCGACGTTGGACGCTCGGAACTCGCTGAACTGATCCCGGATTGTCGCCGGCCAATGAGAGTAAGGCAGCATGAGATACGCTTGCAGCGTGTCTGCTTTGTCGGGGTTTCGTCCCACGAACCGGCTGTACGCTCCTATCAAGCCCGTCGTCTCCGCCACCAGCCACTGAAGGTATCCCCGCGCTGCATCTGCCTCGGTTACATCGGGGATCTCTTGTAATTCAAAGTGGAATTGCGTCAGACGCAACGCCGGAGATGCGGCATCATACGTCACCGAGAGTGGAGAGTTAATCTGGCTGATGTGATGAAGCATCATCTCTGCGCCGCCGTGATGTGCGTATACCTGGGCAAAAGCCCGCTCAAACACCCCTCGGCACCGTTTTACTGACGTTTGTCGCTGGATCAACCGGTCGGTCAGAGCCCAACGGAATGCCCAATCGACGGGTATCTCCTCCTGGTCACGAGCGAACCGGCCCAGACCGAACCGGAAGGCGATCGGCAACTCATAACTGAGGAACTCAGTCACGTTAGGCACCGCTTCTGAGATCGTGTCACCGTGGTAACGCAGTTGGATGTAGTCCAGCAGTCCCCGCGAATAGTATTGAAAACGGTGGTTGCTTGCGCCAAAGATAGAGGCCAACCGATCGATCTCTGCGATTAGCTCCGGCTCCTCCGGACCTGCCGTTGCCTGATCAATCAGTAGTCTGCGTTCGAGACCGTAGAAGTAGAGGAACACATAACCAATGTCGATCGGTGCTCGGGCGCCGTCCACGAGCCATTCCAGATAACAACGTCGAGCTGCGGGCGACATATCCGCATAAGTCGGCCAACACTGAAGCGACTCTGCGGTATTGTCGTGGTGACCTCCGATCGGCAGCGCAGGATTGATCAGGCTTGGCTCATCTTTAGCGGCGCCTACCCCAACGTAGGCCATCCCACGGATGATCGTCATGCCATGCATCACGATCGCTTGGCTGCCGGGCACCCATCGCATGAGCGATCCAACATGTTGCGGCTCTTCGGCGGGGATTGCGAAGCGGCTTGAGCTCGTCGGCCCATTTCCCACTTGATAAGAACCGAACCCCTCGGAAAACCTGGGTGAGGCTCCAGAGTCGCCAGGTAGGGTTCGGATCTCGCGAGAACGGGATTGAATATCTACTACCATATAAAGAGATACCCGTTTTCGGCCGAACGCGACGCTTTCCCCGAGCAGAAAGTTGAAAGAAGTGGAACTTCTGTCCAATATGGTGTGACCGCAACGATTTCTTGAGCTATCACCACTCTGCGTGGCTAATAAGGGATCGGGAAGTTCCGATGCGTTGGAACGCGGTCACGCCGGTCGAGCACGAATGGCGAAGAACGGCTTACTCATTCGACCGGTGCATACATTCCGGGCACCTGTAGTGCGAGTCAAGCCTGGTCTCCGCCAAGGATTCGGGTGGCAGGTTCATCGCGCAGATGATCCTTTCAACCAAGTCCTTGCGCTTGAGAATGCACCGGTCGAGATAGAGATGAAAGGTCTTCGTTTTGGTGTCGTAAGAGACACGTCCGCGTGGACACTCGTCGTATTCCTCGTCCCGCGGTACTGACCCCGATGCTTGCAGCTCCTCCCAAAAGGCATCGTGACCCTTGTCGTGGGTTAACATCTCGCCGTAGAGGACGGCCTCGTCCAGAGGGGTGCTATCGATCCAAGGGTATTCGTCGTGAACGAACAGAATCCCGACCTTGGGCGCTGCGAGCCGTTTGCGCTGCTCCGGAGAAAGCCCATTATTGGCGGGGATTCGATCGGGTCGATTGGGCATCTGATTACTCGCTCCTGGCGTCTTCAACATGTCGATCGATCTGCCTGCAGTCCGGCAGCGACGGTTCTCTCCCGGTGATTCATAGGCGACCCCCAAGTTTACGCTGCAGGCCATTGCACGGCCCTCGAAGCAATGCCGATGTTGGATTCGTTCACCAACCGGCAGACGGTAGCGCGGGACACTCCATGCTTTTTGGCGACCAGCGTGAGGCTCAAACCTGTCCGGCGGTCACTGACGATCGCGACACGGTCGACATCAAGAGGAGCTCTGCCGATGCGGCGGCCATCAAGCTTTGCTCGGCGCATGCCCGCCCGCACGCGTTCAACGATGAGGGAGCGTTCTAGTTCCGCGACAGCCGAGACGATCACGACGATCGCGCGTCCCAGCGGGCCGTCCGTGTCGATCGCTTCGCGTTGAGACAGGAACTGAATGCCGAGGTCATTCAACTCATCGAGCACCTGGAGAAAGTGCTTTGTGCTGCGGGCCAAGCGGTCGCAGGACCAGACAAGGCCACATCGAAGCGGTGCCGGTGCGCGTCCTTCAGCAACCTGTCCAGCGCAGGACGCCGAGCTTTGGTACCCGAGATTCCGTGGTCGGTGTACTCATCAACGATCTCAAATCCACGCTGGCTCGCAAACTGGCGGAGCTCGTGCAGTTGAGTTTCCGGGTGCTGGTCGAGGGTCGAGACTCGGATGTAAAGGCAGGCACGCTTCATGCGGACACCTCTTGTCGCGAGCAGAAGCCCGCCGCAGTGCCGTTGCGCGAGGCGGTCAAAGTGCTCTGCCGCAGGGCGTGAATGGCGAGGAGGAGGTCGCCCTCGCCGATTTCGCCCTTACGTTCGAACGCACGCTGGCCTGCGATCACGTGAACTTCTCGGAGCTGGGCGAAGGAGAGGCCGTCGGATTGCTCTACGGACAGCTTCAGGTGGCGTGGAGGCAGGCTTGGGTTGAGCCGCTGCAGGTACTGCTGTCGAAGTTCAGCGCTGGGGTTAGCGAAGTGGACGACGCGGTCAAAGCGACCGGGTCTACGCAAAATTGCTGGGTCCAAGATTGTGGGCTCGTTGGCAGTGGCCACGACGATGATTCCCTCGCCGGTGCCCACGCCATCGAGGCAGTTGAGCAGGGCCTGCAGGCTGATCCGACTTTTTGTCTCGCCGGTTCGCGGAAATGCTCGATCGAGGTCTTCGAGGAGAACCATGGAGGGCCGGTTCTTCACGGCTTGCTCGAAGAGACGGTCGAGATCGCTGTCATCGACTTGAGAATCGAAGAGCCGCATTGTGTAAGCGGTCAGTCCACGGCTCGTCATCATTGCGCGGACGGCTGTGCTCTTGCCGTTGCCGGGCGGCCCGTGCAAAAGGTAGCCGCGTCGGAACGGGAGCTTGTTCTCTCGAAACCACGCTTGTCGCTCGAAGAAAGACTCAAAGTCATTTTTAAGAAGGGATCGAATTTTGTGATCGAGAACGAGATCATCCCACCGGCAATCCACGATGCGGCGGTTGGAACTGCCGACGACGTGAAGGCGCGGCTTGTTGTCGCGGCGATCGAGCTCTTCAAAGAGCCGCATAACCTCAGAGGCGTTCTCGCGTCGAGTGATGATGAGTCGCGTAGTCGTCTCGTAATCGCTTCCCGGGCCGGTGTGATGCGCGAAGTTAATGGCTATCGCGGCAAACTCAGATTCACCTCGGCGTATATGAAGCGCAATCGGGCAGTCCGTCCAGGAGAGGTTCGACTTCTGCGTCTTGGATCGTCGTCCCAACAGCGCAGACATAGTCACGGGCGGGGCCTTGGTAATCTCGCAGAATGGTGGGAACTCGGGGGGCGTCGTAGCGCTAAGTACAAACGGGCGGAGCCGTTTGGCTACAGATGATGTGGGGCGTCGGACCGGAGGGATCGCGAGGAGCAGCTCGATTCCGATCTGGGTGAGATCGAGATCAGTTTCGAGAATGACGACGTCGCATAGGGAGACTCCGAGCTGTTGCTCGATCCATGTTTGGTGTTGGGCTATCGCACGGCGAACCAGATCCGGTCGGACGGCAAACTCATTAACGATGCTGGTCGCGGATCTTCCCATACCACCACTCTGTTGGGCTGGCAGAAAATCGGGAAGTTAATCTTGGTGAACATCAGACCTCCGGCATCTGCAGGACGATGCCGTCAACGAACGGATACTTGCCATCCACCGCGAAGAAGATGTCAACCTTCGGCGCGGCCCTTTTTCGTGCGGTCATGGTTATTCCCTATGTTTCTTCTCTTCGAACAACCGGCCCTCTTCGCAGTTGTGTGTATATGTATAAGGGATAAAATCGTTCTCCGTCTGAATCGGGTTCCCGCACAGGCAACAGAAACCGATGCTGTTACGCTCTGAGGCGAACCACTGATCGAGCTTCTCAGCGATCTCGGTCGGAATAGGTTGGAGTCTCCCGCAGCCTTCTCGCTCTGTGCTCGTCGTTGGGGGACCACTAGCATCTGCTTCGTGCAGCCCGCTCGGAGTGCCCTGCTCGCGGTCAACGATAGAGAACTGCTCGTCGTCATGCTCGGGACACGCCCGCAGTTCGATCGAGCAGTGACTGTGGTCGCCTTGCTCCATCTGTTTTTGGCATATGCAGATGCACTCACGGGACTCGCATTGCCAAGGGTGCCCGGCGATGTCGCAAAAATGTGTATGGCTCATATTTCTCCTGAATGGATCAGTCGGCGGCCCATGGGCAGACGATCGTCAGAGGTTTCATGGTTGGAGCTGTAGCATTCCTTCTAGCTCATCGCAAACCGAGTGGGTCAGAGTGCCGCAGGGGACAGCGGGGTCGAAATCGGGTTCGGGGATGACGGCTTCAGACAGGGAGACGCCGAGTTGCTGGTCGATCCAGCTCTTGTGCTGGGCTACCGCCCGGCGCAGCATGTCTGGTCTTGCGGCAAACTCATTGACGAGGATGCTGGTCGTGGATCTCCCCATACCCCCATACTGTTAGGCTGACGCGAAATCGGGAAGTTATTTTTAGCGAACATCAAACCTTCGGCATCCGCAGCACGATAGGCGACGCGTCCAGATGACCGTCAGGCCCCAACAGGGCGGCGTTGCGTTGACGAAGGACAGCACGCCCACGGAAGCCGTAGCGGGGATCGTGGGCGGCGCTATCGGCATCACAGTAGCTGTGGTGTTCCGTGTGTCGGGCATCGTTCTGAACACGACTATGGGCTGACGGCACCTTGCAGTAGCTGCAAGGAAAACGTCCGCTTTGCAGCATGTCGGAGGCCGTTCCAAAGTGGTATGGGCTTCGCGGAGAGCTGCGACTATTCTCAACCGGGACGGACTTTATGGAGACAACGGCATGCATTCGGCAAGTAGCTACAAAGAGAGATCCAATATTGCGGCACACGTGGCGGTTCCCACCTGCGCGAAGTGCGGAGCAACGAAGTTCACCCATCAGGATCAGGAGTTTGGCGGGGAGATGACCCGCATAATCTTTTGCACTAGCTGCGGTGCGGTAATTGGAGTTGTCATCGCCATCTAGTGCTGTCGATGCAGTCAGTTCCTGGCGGCGGTGCAAGCTGGAGAACATACGCCTCGGACAGTGAATGGACCCAACCCAGCATGCGCCTCACGCCGACCTCTAATGATCAGGATCAATTCTCATTCCACGTCTGAGCCCGCCCAATGCGACCGGAACGCGAGCTTCTAATCCGTTCCCTGTTCGACGAGTACATCGAGATGTACGTCTCGCGGGACGACCGTCTGACAGCGCGGTTCAGTGACGATTTCAGCGGTTACACCGGCAGCGGCGACTTTCTCGTCAAGGACCGGGACGAGTGGGTGAAGATTACCAGGCTGGACTTCTCCCAGGTTACGGGTCACATCCGCATCGAGTTGCTGGACCTGGGAATGCAGGACATCAGCGATGACGTAGCGATCGTCACCGCCCTGTTCCACATTCATCTTCCTATCCCTGAACACATCCTGTCGCGGGAGACAGTGCGGCTGGTGCTTGCTTTTCGACTGGAGGGCGAGGGCTGGAAGATTGTGCATTGTTGCTTTTCAGTCCCATACCTCAGGGCTGGTGAGGGCGAAGTCTACCCTATCAAGGGGTTGCACGAGCGCTACCATGAGCTGGAGTCCCTGGTCGAGGAGCGCACCCGGGCATTGGAGGAAGCCAATAGCAAGCTGGAAATACTCAGCAACACCGACTGGCTGACCGCGATTGCCAACCGACGCAACTTTGACCACATCCTCGCCAATGAATGGAACCGCGCCCAGCGTTTTGGCAGTAGTGTCGCTCTGATTCTGGTCGACGTCGATCACTTCAAACATTTCAACGACCAATATGGCCACCTTGCCGGTGATGACTGCCTGAACAAGATCGCCCGGGCGCTGACACACGCGGCGAGGCGTGCGGCAGACCTGGTCGCACGCTACGGCGGCGAGGAATTTGCTGTGCTACTGCCGAATTCGAGCGGGGATGATGCAATGCATGTCGCCCGGCGCATCCTGGACGACGTCCGTTCGCTGGGGATACCGCACGCAGAAACATCCCACGGCATCGTCACCGTCAGCCTCGGCGCTGTCAGCCTGGTCCCCTCAAAGCGGTGTGTTCCTGACGATCTGGTGCGGCAGGCTGACTTGGCGCTGTACCGAGCGAAACATGCGGGACGTAACTGCGTGAAGTTCTCAACAGATTAATTTGGCGTTCGCAGGCGCTGCTGTTGGCGAAGAAGTCTATTTATACGGCAGATGACGGAACGGCTGACAAGTGACGGGCGACAATTAGAACTCCCGGCCCGGCGCGGTCCGGAGATCAGCCGGGAATGTCTAGGCTGATCCGCAGCTTAGCTCCCATACCGATCGCGGCGACGATCACGCGCAGCGACCTTGCGTTGCGCCCTTGCGCACCGATAAGCTTGCCGATATCGCCGGGAGCCACCGAGTAGCGGAGAACCATCCCACCGGGCACCGTGACGACCTCGACGGACACATCATCCGGTTTGTCCACCATCAGCTTGACGATGTTGGTCACCGCTTCGGCAAAGCCGCCGCGTCGCACCCTTGCACGTCGTACTCGTCGAATACGCTTTCGGCAATGGCATACGGCGGACCCTTGAACCAGCCTGCGGCTTCGGCTTCGGCATTGCTGAGCGTCTCAAATCGAGCGGGACCGTTCCTTTCCACATCTACCCTGTCGATGCGGATTGCAATGATTGTGCGAGTGCCGATGTCCGTGCACCGCACATCCCATCTCCACACCGGAACGTTTCGCCGATACTGAAATCTGAATGCTTCATGGGAGAATTATGCCGGACTGACTCGCGCGGCTACACACAAACTTAGTTCGCTCTGCAGTCATATGGTCCGCTGATCAAGGGCGGGAGAGAGGTTTGCCTAGAATCTGCTCAACATCGCGGACTTTACCAAGAAGGCGACCGGTGGCCCCCGTGCGGTCGTCCAGGGTGATACTGGTAAGCACACGCGGAGCCAGTTCGAGCACGCGGCGATGACAACTGAGAATTACGTCGAGCACCTGCTCCGGTGTGCCCTCGATGACCGTGTGCATAGGCCCGAGCTGGTAGGACAGGCCGGAGCCGTCCACGATGGTGAGTGCCTCGGCGACGATTTCCTTGATGCCCTCTCCGGCACCCATGGGGACTACGGAAAAGCTGGCAAGCATGATTGCCTCCTTCGGGCATTGTAGAAGGCGCATTAGTGGCTGGGCACCGCAAAGGAGCGTCCATACCGAGTATCGACTGGCAACCGTCAGTTCAAGCTGGCCCTCGGCGCAGGGTCAAGACGTTCCAGTTTGTCGTACCCTCTTAGCACAGGAGAATCTATGGCGGACGAAGAGTTGAGAGCAGAGCTTGAGCGCCTCCGGGCAGAGAACGAGCAGTTGAAGAACAAGGGCGTGCGCGGGCTGAGCTTGAAGGTCAGCGAGAAGGGCGGGCTCTCGCTGTATGGGGTGGGTCGATTTCCCGTAACGCTCTACAAAGAGCAGTGGCGGAAGATTCTTGGTATGGCTGGGGAGATCGAAGAGTTCATTAAGAAGAACGAGAGCCTGCTCAAGACCAAGGAATAGGAGCTCGGTCAGCACGCGTTCGCTGCGCAGTACACAACCCGCACGGGGTCGGCCAGCCGTTGAAAGCTCTGTGTGCAGGTCGCCTCTGAAACAAAGCTTTCTTCCAAACCGCTCTTGCTGACTGCCTCCTCTGGTGCTGTTGATGCGAAAATCGAAACAGAACGCCGATCCTTCAACAGCAGCCTCATTACACATTGAGGAAACTCCCGACGCACTGGCATCGTCCTATCTACCATGCGCACCATCACGCTTGAAGAGCACTTCTTTACCGAATCCTTCCTGCGAGCCACCCGAGCCGCTTCCCGCCGAAGCCTCCAAAACCGTCGGGCGGTAGCAGAATCCTTTTGTCTTATTCCGGGCGTAGCGTCTATGGCTGCGCGTTGGGCTTGATCGGAGCGGAGCGCCGCGGTGTGGTCTCCACAATGATCCGAGTGTCCTTGGCAAAGGTAATCTTTTGCCCGCGTGCGAGCCAGCGATCGTAGATGGAGCGCGCGGCACCCCAGTAGCCAATCCCCGCTGCCGCATACGGCGAACCTCCGGCCAGTCCCACCACCGTGCCCACCAGTCCCAACCCAGCGGCCCCGCCGATCCCGTTCCTGCCGGTCTGGCCACTGGCACCGGCGCGGCCGCGGTCCTGATCCAGCGGACGGCTGGCCAGCATCGCGAGGAGAAACGGGACGCTGATCTTGTCCTGCGGCTTCGATTGCGCCTGGCCCTCGGAGTTGAGCGCGACTGCCTCTGTCGAGTCGGCTCCGGTCAGTCGCGTCTCCACGCTCTGGGTCTCTGCGTTGGGAAGCATGAGTTGACTGAAGCTGAAGCTCAGTACGCCGGTGCGGCCAAAACGCCGCGCAGGCTTTGCCCGGGTCACGGCTCCAACCAGAGTTGCGCCTTGCGGCACCGCGAGTGAGTGGTCGGGATTGTAGATGGGTTCGGCGACGACGGCTTGGATGGCGTGGCCTTTGCTGGAGCTCTCCGAGCTGAGAGAACCGGTCAGGTTCGCCTGCACAATCCATGCGCCGTTGTCGTTGGCCGCCGCGGCGGGCGCCGCGCGCTCCTCCCATAGCCGGGGTTTGCGTGCCGCAGGCCGCTCGGCGGCGGGAGGCGGAGCGGGTTGCGCGGGCAGATCGACGGAGGCGATTGTCTCGACGATCCACGAGGTCCCCTTCTCGATCCGCTGCGGGTGGTACGGAAGCCGTCCGTAGACAAACTGTAGCAGCCGGTCGCCCTTCCCGGGCGCGGTATAGATCGCGATGTCGATGCGTACTACGCTGAGCCCCGCGTCGATCCGCCGGTGCACGAAGCCTCCCTTCGCTGCCGGCGGAGCGACTGCGCGGTAGATCGGCGCCCCGTCGGCCGCGCTGCCGGAGGCGAAGCGAACAGAGCTGCCGTCGGCTAAAACGATCTGGGTGAAGTGGACCTCCGGAGTGTGGAACGGCGTGAAGTCCCCTCCCAGAACTGCCCTCACCCGGCGGCCGTGGTTGGAGCGAAGTGCGACAACCTCGCCGCTGACAACCGTGCCTTCGGCAAGCAGCAGCCTGTTGTTGGCGTAGATGGGGTAGAGCAGGTGGCCGAGGATGGATTCACCGACGCGCATGGGGTAATTCTGCTTGATCGTGACAGTCAGCGGCGTTCCTGCGGGGACCGTGCCAGGTCCGGTCTGGCACAGCAACCTGGCCGGCAGCAGGGCGAGCGCGAAGAGGAGGGCACGGCAAAGGTTCATTCTCATCGGTGTTAGACGCAGCAGGCCACGCTCCGATGCAGACCGGTGAGACAGCAACGCCGTGGCCCTCCGCCACGGCGTCGCTGGTTGTTGGATCTCTGCTGAAAGTCTATCCCAGTTCGGCCAGGCTCTTCACGCCGTACTTGAGGAACCACGGGCTGGCCGCCTCCAGCGCCAGGTTGACGTTCTTGATGTTCTCCACGCCGGTCGTCTCCAGCCACTCGCAGAAGGGTGTCCCATAAACCGTCCCTTCCAGGCAACAGCTCACGAAACCAAGTTCCGGCGGTGGACTACTTTTACACCGCCGCGTCACACCGCTTCCGTGGCGCTCTGTGGTCTATTTTTTGCTCCGGCGCGCATAGTCCTTGAACTCCATGTCGCAATGAAACCGAGAACAGCGTCGCAAACGATTCCATCAAGTCGCAGTCTACGACTTGGATACATTTTGCATAAACGGCATAGTTTTACCGATTATCGTTGCTTTGCGCTTTAATCGGTAATATTATTCCGATATGAGCGATTTGTCCTTTAGGTCGATCTCGGAACTCCAAGTCCTGCTTGGAGAGCAGCTTCAGGCTCTTCGTCTCTCCAAGAATCTCGATCAAATTACCATTGCGGAGAAGGCTGGGCTATCCGAGAGAGCACTGAGGAATCTCGAAGCTGGCCGAGGATCAACTGTCGAGTCGCTCCTGCGAGTCCTAAAGGCTCTTGACTCCTTAGACGGCCTGGAATTGCTTGCTCCCAAGCCGTCGGTAAGCCCTTTAGTTCTGCTACGCAGTTCGAAAGCAAGGCGGCGGGTACGCCAATCTTCCGGATCACGGGGTAGGCTTCTATGAAACCCGTCGATGTCATTGAAGTGCTCATATGGGGCAAGAGGGTATCCACGCCAGACAGTCCACGGACCCCAATCATTTGAAATAAGGGCCTCATCCTTCGGGATGGGGCCTTTCCTATTGCATGTGGCAGCACTTGGCGGAGTGTGACCAAAGTGTGACCAACGGTGGCCGATAACGACCAATAAACACAATGATCCGAGCGGTGGGGCGGTTCCCTGCGTGCGAGATTTTCTATGGCTAAGTTGCTTAGAATGAATGATTAGATGGGGGATGCGCCACTTGCCAGAGGTGAATTGTCGGATAGTTGGGCCGGGATTGCGAATCGGGGGCGGTAGCCGGGCTAAAATAGGCCAATCGACATGGACGAGAAACAGCAGAACGCCGGGACCAACGACTCCATCAAACTATTGCCGGGGCCGCGCTTTCGAGTCGCGTTGATGGTGGCGATCCTTGCGGACGCGCTGCAACTGATCGTGTTTCCGATTTTTGTGGAGGGCGCGGAGTCGCCGGTGGACGACGTGCTGGATTGCGGAGTTGCCGCAGTGATGATGATCCTGCTCGGCTGGCACTGGGAGTTTCTGCCATCGGTGCTGGCCAAGCTGGTGCCGGGAGTCGATCTGGTGCCGTTCTGGACGCTGGCGGTTGCCAATGTGTATCGCAAGGCGAAGCGGAAGGCGATTGAAGCGGAACAAAGTCGAGAGGAACCGCGCGACTGAGAGACCGGCGGAGGTCAAACGGGCTGGGCGCTAGGAATCTTTCGGGATAGGGCGGAAGATTTCCAGCAGGAGAAGGCATGCGCCGATGACGATCGAGGAGTCGGCCACGTTGAAGTCGGGCCAGTTGTAGTGGTAGATGCGGACGGCGAGGAAGTCGACGACGTGGTGGAAACGGATGCGGTCGTACATGTTGCCGAGTGCTCCGCCGAGGATGAGCGCGAGGGCGACCGAGGTGGGCGTGAGCTTGCGTCCGGTGACCCAGAGCAGCGCGAAGACGACGATGGCCGCGACAACAGAGAACGCGATGAGGCCGATGCGGACGTCGTTGGGCGGCATGTTCTCCAGCAGCGAGAAGGCCGCGCCGGTGTTGAGAACGTGGGAGAGACGGAAGACGCCGGGAATGATCTTCAGGTCGTAGCCGGGACGGATGCGGTGGATGATCGCGATCTTGGTGAGGCGGTCGGCGAGGATGACGAGCGCGCTGAGGAGGAGGAGCGGGAGTCGGAAGTCGCGGGAGTTGCGAGTTGCAGGTTGCAGGTTGTCAGTTTCGGGCATCGTGGTCTGGGACATTCCTTGAGTTCTCGGTTGCGAGTTGCAGGTTGCAGGTTGTTAGACGTTGGTTGCGTAGGGTGGGAAGTCAATGGCGTCGAGAGCTTCGGCGCAGCGCAGGCAGACGGTGGGGTATTTTTCTTGTTGGCTTACGTCGGGGACGTGGCGCCAGCAGCGTTCACACTTCTGATCGGCAGATACTTCGACCAAAACACTCACTGTGATTGCGAATGGAGAAGAATCACTTAATGCAATCCCTCTGAGGTCGGCGCTACCCGAAGAGAGGTGGCTTTCCAGTGCTTCGTCGAGATCACTATGACGAGCGTCCTCCAGTACACATCTAGATACGCCAAAAAGTTCCGCGAGGTCGCTCTCGTGCCTTCTGAGGGCGCGTGCTATTTCTCCGCCGGCAGTAACTCTTATGTTTGCTTCAAGCGCTTTCCCAATCTGTCCTCCCCGGCGCGAGGCTTCTAATTGGCGAAGAACTTCCGGTCGCACAAAGAGCAGAAGATCCCATTCTGCTAGAAGCGTCTTGATCTTGTCGGACTGAAGGTCAGCGAGGGATTCTGGGGTTGGGAAGAGGGTGAGGTGGACGCTGCCGTGGGTATGGGGGAGGGATTGGTAGACCTCGTCGGCGGTGAAGGAGAGGATGGGTGCGGTGAGGCGGGCGAGGGCGTCGGTGATCTTGTAGATGGCAGTCTGCGCGCTGCGTCGGGCGAGGTAGAGGGCCTGCTGCTCTGCGTTGCCGGGCTTGAATTTAATTGGGTAGGTATAGAGGCGGTCTTTTAGTACGTCGAGGTAGAAGGCGCTGAGTTCGGAGTTGAGGAACTCGTTGAGCAGGTGATAGACGCGGTGGAATTCAAACTCTTCGTAGGCCTTTGTGATTTTGCCGGTGAGTTCGGCGGTACGGGCGAGGATGTACTGGTCGATCGGCTGCATCGCGTCGAAGGCGATGCTGTCTGTAGTGGGATCGAAGTCGTGGGGCTGGCTGGTGGAGGGATCGACCTCGCGGAGGCTGCCGAGGAGGAAGCGGAAGGTGTTGCGCAGCTTGCGGTATATCTCCTCGGCGAGGCGCTTGAGCAGGGGAAGGCTGGCGACGACGTCCTCGCGGAAGTCGACGCTGGCGACCCAGAGACGGACGATGTCGCCGCCGAGGGTGTCCATGATGGCGACGGGGTCGATGAAGTTGCCGAGAGATTTGGAGAGGGCGCGGCCTTTTTCGTCGAGCGTCCAGCCGAAGGTGGCGACGGACTTGAAGGGCGCGCGGTTGTGCATGCCGATGGAGCAGAGCAGCGAGGACATGAACCAGCCGCGATGCTGGTCGCCCCCCTCGGCGTAGAGGTCGGCGCGGGGGTCTGGATCGCCGGGGGCCTGCTGGACATCGGGGTCGAAGTCGATGACGGCGTGGGAGCTGGAGCCGGCGTCGAACCAGACGTCGAGCATGTCCATCTCCTTGCGGAACTGGGTGTGGCCGCAGACGCAGGCGGTTCCGGCGGGGAGAATTTCTTCCGGCGTGCGGATGAACCAGGCGTCGGCGGACTCGCGCATGAAGAGGGCGACGATGGATTTATTGATTTCGGGCGAGCGAAGGGGCTCGCCGCACTTGCTACAGAGGAAGACGGCGATGGGGACGCCCCACATCTTCTGGCGGGAGATGCACCAGTCGGGGCGGGTGAGGACCATGTTGGTGATGCGCTCCTGTCCCCAGGCGGGGTCCCAGGTGACGGTCTTGATTTCGTCGATGGCGCGCTGGCGGAAGGTGGTGCTGGTGCCGTCGGGGGCGGTCGTCTCCGTATCCATCTTGATGAACCACTGCTCGGTGGCGCGGGTGATGACAGGTTTGTGGCAGCGCCAGCAGTGGGGGTAGGAGTGCTCCATGTTGGAGACGGCGAGGAGCGCGCCCTTTTCTTTCAGCAGCTCGATGATGACGGGGTTGGACTTGAAGACGGTGAGGCCCTCGTAGGGCTGCGGCACGCCGCCACCGAAGCGCTCGGTGCCGATCTGGCGACCGGCGTTGTCTACATATTGGACTTCGGGCAGGTCGTAACGCTTGCCTGTGGCGAAGTCGTCGACGCCGTGTGCGGGGGCGGTGTGGACGGCTCCGGTGCCAGTGTCGTTGGTGACGTAGGTGGCGTTGGTGCCGAGGATGGAGCGGTCTAGGAAGGGATGCTGGAAGGTGGTGCGGTCGAGCGCGGTGCCGGGGAAGCGGGCGATCTCGTGTGCATCGGTGAGGTTGCAGGCGGCGATGACAGCGGAGGCAAGCGTGGCGGCGACGATGTAGGTGGCATCGGCGGTGGCGAGGGCGACGTACTCCATCTCGGGATGGAAGGCGACGGCGAGGGATGCGGGGAGGGTCCAGGGAGTGGTCGTCCAGATGATGGTGAAGATGGGATTCTGTGGCGCATCCCCCACCTTAGCGCCCAAGTGTGGGCGCGAAGATGGGGCACCCGACATGGTGGAAGATGGGGCACCCAGTTCTGTGGTGATGGCGGAGGGGTCGCTGGTGAGTTGGTAGCGGACGTAGACCGAAGGCGAGGTGTGCTGTTCGTACTCGACTTCGGCTTCGGCGAGGGCGGTGCGGTCGTGGATGCACCAGGAGACGGGCTTGAGGCCTTTGTAGAAGAAGCCGCGCTCGAAGAAGTGGAAGAAGGTCTCGGCGATGCGGGCCTCGTAGACGGGGTCCATGGTGGAGTAGGGCGCGGCCCAGCGGCCGAAGACGCCCATGCGGATGAACTGCGAGCGTTGCAGGTCGAGGTACTTCTGCGCGTACAGGCGGCAGGCTTGGCGGACGGCTACGGGGTCCATCTGGAGTTTTTTGAGGCCGAGCTGCTCGTCTACCTTGATCTCGATGGGCAGGCCGTGGCAGTCCCAGCCGGGGACGTAGGGGGCGTCGAATCCGGCCATGGTCTTGGTCTTGACGACGAAGTCCTTGAGCGTCTTATTGAGGGCGTGGCCGAGGTGGATGGCTCCGTTGGCATAGGGAGGGCCGTCGTGCAGGATGTAGCGGGGCGAGCCGGCGCGGGCGCGGCGAATCTGGCCGTAGAGATCGGAATCCTGCCACTGCTTGAGGCGGAGCGGCTCGTGGATGGGCAGGCCGGCCTTCATGGGGAAGGCGGTCTGCGGGAGGTTCAGGGTGGATTTGAGCGGCTTTGGGGCGCTGGGGTCGGGTGCTTCGGACATTCGTTCCTCGGGGTGCGGTCGTGTGCAGGCTGCGGGACAGGTTCGGCCGGCAGCGTGGTGCGAGCTGGGAAGTTGGTTCCAGGCCAAAGCTCTATTGTATCCGGGACGCCGCTGGGCGATGGGGCGCGGTTGAGGCGGCCGGCGAGACTTACTGGGGCCAATGTGCGTCAAAGAGAGAGGAGAGGGTGGAGCGGGCAAATCTTTTGTAGAATGTACTGTGGGGCCAGAAGCCACGCGCGGCATGGAACAAAACCGGCATTAGACCGGTATTGGAACGAAGAGGAACAGGCGCGCGCAATCCGAGAGGGAAGGCAGAGAGGCCGCGGTCGGGCTCTGCGGTTGAGGCAAATCGACTTGTCTGAATATGGTTTTGTACCGAAGGACGATCCTGGAAAACCGGGACCAATGTTGCGGGCTGGAGTAGAGTCTTCGCTGGGCGAAGGCGACATCATGCAGCACGAAGAGGGAGTATTCGCCTCTTTGTGGAGCAATCTGCGGGACGTATTTTTTCCGGTGAAGCTGCCGCCACTGGTTCTGGAGTCGAAGCCGATCCCGGTGATCGACCGGATGGCGACCAAGCAGGACCCGAGGGCAACGGTGTCCGCGTTTGTCATCTATGCGATTCTGATCCTGCTGTTCGCATTGGCAGCGAACAAGCTGCATCAGATCGCGGTGAAGAAGGCGATGCTGGTGACGGAGTTGACGCCTCCTCCGATGGACCCTGCGTTGAATAAGATGGGCGGGGGCGGCGGACAGAAGGGGCCTGCTCCGGTGTCCAAGGGCCGCCTGCCGAAGTTCGCGGAGACACAGATTACGCCGCCGGCGGCTCCTCCGCTGGAAGAGCCGAAGATCCGCATGCCGGACCCGACCATCGAGGTGCAGACCAACCTGAAGATGAACAACAATAATATGCCGAACTTCGGCGATCCGAACTCTACGCTGGGTGGCAATTCGATGGGGCGAGGCAGCGGCACGGGGATCGGCAACGGCAACGGATCGGGGCTTGGGCCGGGGTCGGGAGGCAATTACGGCGGCGGAGTGAAGCAGGTTGGTGGCGGAGTGATCGGGCCGGTAAAGACTTACGGTCTCGATCCGGAGTTCAGCGAAGAGGCGCGCAAGACGAAGTCCATGGGCACGGTGACCGTCAGCCTCATCGTGGACCAGAAGGGGATGCCGCAGAGTGTGCATATCCTCCGGGGAGTGGGCATGGGGCTGGACGAGAAGGCGGTGGAGGCGGTGAAGACGTACCGGTTCAAGCCGGCGACGGAGAATGGTAAGCCGGTCGCCGTGTACCTGAACGTCGAGGTGAACTTCGAGATCTTCTGAGGACGAAGTGGGTTTGAGGCCCACGTTCGGATCTCCGGGCATGGGCCTTGTTGCGACGGTGGTGACGACGAAGCTGTGGTCTCCGGGGGCAAGCGGAAACAGCGATACGGGGTCCGCAAGCGAGAACAATCAACGGCAAGAGCCAATGCGGGGATTCTTCCTGCCCCAGCCAGCAAGCTGGCCGGGGACCCCGTTCGCTGCGCACAGAATGATAGCCTCATTTGTGCTTCGCTCAGAATGACGGCCCTGAAATATGGGCTTAGGGGAGCTGCGCCGGTTCAGCGATGGTGTGGTGCGGGAGTGCGCGGCGCGCGGGAGAGGCGCGTCTTGCCTCGAAGGTTGGTTGAGGGGCATGGATGCGGAAGCGGTCGACCTGACGTTCGAGGGCGGCTGCGGTGGCGCGCAGGCTCTCGATGCCGGCGGTGGTGGTGGCCATCTCGGTGAGGTTCTCGGAGCTGAGGTTGTGGATGGAGTGGAGCGAGGAGCTGGACTGGTCTGCCGAGGCGGCCTGCTGGGAGGCTGCGATGGCAATCTGGGTGATCATGCGGTCGACGCGTTCGGCCATCTCAATAATGCGTTCGAGAGCTTCACCGGCCTGATTGGTGGTGACGACGCCCTGCTCGACGGTGAGCGTGCCGGAGGTCATGCTGGCGATGGCGGTACGGGTGCGGTTCTGAATGCCCTGGATCATGGCGGAGATTTCACCGGTGGCCTGGGCGGTGGATTCGGCGAGGTGGCGGACCTCGCCTGCGACGACGGCGAATCCGCGGCCCTGTTCGCCGGCGCGGGCGGCTTCGATGGCGGCGTTGAGGGCGAGCAGGTTGGTCTTGCGCGCGATCTCGTCGATGACGGTGACGATCTGGGAGATGCGGCGGGAGTCTTCACCGAGCAGGCCGATGGCGGAGGAGGTGTCGTTGACGGCGGTGGCGATGGAGTGCATGGAGGCGAGCATCTGCTTGACGATGGCGTCGCCCTCGTGGGCGGTCTGGGCGGCGGAGCGGGCGGTCTCGGCGGCGGACTGAGTATGACGGGAGACCTCGGCGATGGAGGCGGACATCTCCTGCATGGCAGTGGCGGCCTGCTGGGTCTGCTGGGCCTGCTGGTCGACGCGACGGTGGATCTGGTCGGTGGCGGAGCTCATGGAGCCTGCGCTTGCAGTGAGCGAACCGGCGTTGTGGACGACGGCACCAATGATGCTGCCCAGGCTGTTCTGCATCTGTTGCATGGCGCGGGCGAGCGAGCCGATCTGGTCGGAGGAATGGATGTCGAGTTCGGCCCCGGTGAGGTCGCCGGAGGCAATGGCGTTGGCGCGGGCGGCGACGAGGCGGATGCCGCGTGTGATGCGGCGGGCGAGGAGAAACGAGAGGAGGCCACCAATCAGCGCGCCCAGAATGGTGGCCGTCCAGAGCGTGCCGATGACGTATGCGTTGGCATTCTGCATCTCCTTGAACTCGCTGATTCCGACGGCCTCCTGCGCACCGGCAATCTGATTTCCGAGCCGGAAGATCGATGCGGCAAGAGGAAGCACGTTGCTCTCCAGTTGCTCCCGCGCCTTTTGCGTTCCTGCCGCCGTTCCCTGATCGATCGACGTCTGGACTTGTTGCTCCTGAACCTGCATCTCCTCGATCTGCGATAGCATCTCGTTGAACTTGCTCTCGTCGGCGCCCAGATCCGGCCGGTTACTGTCGTTCCGCAGCATTGCAAGATCGGCGCCGATGAGCTTTTCCGGCTGGGAGTTGTCCGGGTCGAGGGTCTGAGCAGCGGTCGATTTGCCTCCGTAGAGGATGGAACTCTCTAGATCCACGAGGCTGTCTCTGATGTGGTTGCTGATGTTATGGAACTTCATGATGAAGGGCATGTGCTGATCGCCGATGTGGTTGGACATGCGCATGGCCCGCGAGCCGAGAACCTGCGCCATGAAGGCGCTGACAAACATGGCGAAGATGATGCCGCCGGTGCTGATGCCGAGCTTGGATTCGAGTTTCATGCGGTCCTCTGATTCAGAGTGGCCCTTACAGGGGCTTCAGAGGGTGTATCGGCACGGCGGGAGCAGTGCGTTAGCCAAACACGGGCAGGAGAACGGCGGGAGTGGGGATTTCGTCGAAGGTAAGATTATCGGCGGGGCGGCCAGTGCGCTGCTTCCAGTCGAGGAAGAGGGTGCCGTAGCTGTCGGTGAGGCAGGAGGCGGGATCGACGTTGAGCTGGGCCAGGGTGTGATCGATCCATGCGGGGGGGCCCTCCAGCTCGGCGTAGTCGCCAATGGGCGTCTCGTCGAGGACGAGGTGACGACCGATGGGGAGTTCGTTGGGAAGAGATGGGTCGGTGAAGAGCGGGCCGTCGATAGTGGGCGTGGTGTGGGACCACTCGGTGCGGAACTTTTCGTAGCGGAAGACGGGTTCGTATCCGAGCTGATGGAAGATGGCGGCGAGCGCGGGGCCGTCGGTGAGGAGGGTCTCGGTCTCGATGCGGACTTTATAGCTGGCCGCAGAGCCGTAGTTGGCCGCAGTGCCTAAGCTGGCCGGGCCGCCGTCCGCGGAGGAGTCTGCCGGACGCTTGTGGGTGACGATCCAGAGGTCGCCGTAGTGGCGAATGCGAAGGATCTGCTTGACGGCCCGGAGGCTGCGGGAGGGGGTGTCGTAGAGGGTGTTCTGCTCGAAGGTGCGAGGCGTGTCGAGCCGGAAACCGAGGCCGGGAAGACGCGATTGCAGGCCGGCGAGATTGTGGATGGGGAACTTGAGCTCGATCTCGGCGGTCTGCATGATGTGTTGAGTATACGGCGCGGGCGGTAGGATGAGGGAGTGAGGCAATGCTTTCGATGAGCGAAGTGCAGGGGCCGGAACGCAGAGGCGTGGGCCGGCCGGAGCAGGGGTTGGGCCTGAAGACCGAGCGGCTGCGGGCCGAGGATGCAGATGGCGTGGCGCGGGCGGCGGAGCTGCTGCGGGCGGGCGGGACGGTCGCGTTCCCCACCGAGACGGTGTATGGGCTGGGGGCAAATGCGCTGGATGCGGCGGCGGTTGAGAAGATATTTTTGGCGAAGCAGCGGCCAGCTTGGGACCCGATGATCGTGCATGTGGAGGGGCGCACGATGCTGCAGCGGGTGGCGGCGGTTCCGGCGGGAGACGAGGGGCGGGTGGTGGCGAAGCTGATCGAGGCGTTCTGGCCGGGGCCTCTGACGCTGTTGCTTCCGAGGACGGCTGCGGTTCCAGACGCGGTTACGGCTGGACGGGCGCTGGTGGGAGTGCGAATGCCGGCGCACGCGGTGGCTTTGCAGCTGATCCGGCGGGCTGGTGTGCCGATTGCCGCGCCCAGCGCGAACAGGTTTGGCGGAACGAGTCCAACGACAGCGGCGCATGTTCTGGCAGATTTGGACGGGCGGATCGACGCGGTGCTGGACGGCGGAGCGACGAGTGTTGGGGTGGAATCGACCGTGCTGGATGTGGGCGCGCGTGCGATCTATCGGCCCGGTGCGGTAACAGCGGCAATGATTGCGGAGGCGATTGGCGAGGAGGTGCGGGCGGTTGCGGGGGCGGGTGTGGTGGAAGAAGAAGCAGATTCCTCCGCTGCGCTACGGAATGACAAACAAGGTGGGCTGAGCGATGACAGGGGGGCGGGGTTGGCTTCGCCGGGGATGGGGATGCGGCACTACGCGCCACGCGCGCGGCTGGTGCTGGTCGCAGGACAGGAAGAGATGCTGCGGGAGGTTGCGAATCGCGCGGCTGACGAGGTTGGAGTGATGCTGCCGGATGGGTGGAACGCGGGCGGGGCGGGGGCAGTCTTTCGCTGGGGAGCTTGGGATGATGCAGAGACTCTGGCGCGGCGGCTCTTCGCGGGGATGCGAACGCTGGATGCGCGCGGCGTGAAGGCGATTGTTTGTCCAATGCCGGAGATGAGTGGGATGGGAGAGGCTCTGCGCGATAGGCTTGGGAAGGCGGCGCGGGCGAAGTAGAAGAACAGAAGCAAAAGCAGGGTGGATTCAAGAGCCAAGTGCAACGACAACGGCCAATACGGAGATTCTGGCTTCGCCAGAATGACGACTCGGTTTGTTTGTCAGGCGTGGAGGTCGCTGGTGGTGAGCTGGGCGGCGAAGGCGTCGAGCGAGAGCGAGCGGAGGAGGTTGCGGCGGAGGCCGGAGTGGACCTGGTCGAGGGCGTGGCTGGCAGATTCGATCCAGTCGAAGGGAAGGGCGGCGGCGAGGCGTTCGAGCTCGGCGCGGAGGTCGGTGTTGCGCAGGAGGTCGGGCGTGCCGCTGTCGAGCAGGAGGAGGTCTTCGAGGAGCAACGCTATGGCGCGGAGGAGAGAGAGGGTTTTGGTCTGGCCGTCGGCCCCGGCGCGGTAGGTTTCGGTCATCTTGAAGAGGGCGGTGTGGTCGGGGTCGGCGGCTGCGTTCGCGGCGTTGCGCAGGAAGATGAGGGCATCGGCGCGGGCTGCGGTATAGGCTTCGAGATCGAAGCCGAGGGCACGACCGGCTGCTCCCTGCGCGAGGCGGGCGATGAGGGTGCGCTGCTTGGCGGGGACGTCGGAGCGGCGCGCGGCGATGAGTGCCTCGATCTCTTCGGCCGGAAGCGCGCCGAGACGGACGTTGGCGCAGCGGGAGCGGATGGTGGGAAGCAGCTCGCCGGGGTTCTCCGCGAGGATGAAGATGTTGACGGAGTCAGGCGGCTCTTCGAGGACCTTGAGAAGGGAGTTGGCAGCCTCCTTCATCATGCTGGCGGCGGTGAGGATGAAGATCTTGCGTGGCGCTTCGCTGGGCAGGTAGTGCGCGCGCTGGATGAGGGTGCGCACCTGGCCGAGCTTGATGAGCAGCTGCGGCGGGTCGGGCGGCAGGATGAGAACGTCCGGGTGAGGCTGGATGAGGACGCGGGTCTCTTTCTTGTCGGTCTCGCGCAGGTCTTCGCGTGCGAGCACGGCGGCGGCGACCTGGTCTTCCAGGTTGGCTGCACTGGCAATTCGGGTGCAGTTGTGGCAGATGCCGCAGAAGCCGGCGAGAGGCTGGACGGTCGATGCAGGCTCTCGGGGCTGGTGCTCGCACTCGACGGCCATGGCAAGCATGAGGGCGAGGGTGTACTTCCCTGCACCGGATGGGCCGGAGAGGATGAGCGAGTGGGGCAGCCGGCCGGCGGCGATGGCGGCGCGGAGCGATTCCACGGCGGGAGCGTTGCCGAGGAACTCGCGGAAGCTGGCTGGAAGCGTGGGTGCGGGGTTCATGGTTCGATTGTTCTCACTTCGAGCATAAATGGCTCAGGGGGCTAGAGACATACTATGTGTGGGCTACGGAGAATCTTCGGTGGATTTACTCCCCAATTACTGGAAGTGTTTATGATTATTGGGAGGAAACGCTAAGCGCGAGGGCAGCATCTCATGGAATCTGCGGTTTCCCGTTTGGCTACCTATGTGCTTAACCCTGTTTGGTTAAGCGATTGAGTGTGGGAGAGGTCTGTGTTGTTGAACTATTGCAGGGAACGCTCGTTGTTTTTTTGCATTGCCCGTAGTTTGCTGTGACTAGGATGAGAGACGCCTTCCAGACACGAATTCTCGCCGTCGCCCTCGCGGTTGCGACGCTGGGGGTGTGCGTACTGGCGGGGTTCAATCTGTCGCAGGAGCTGGGCGTCGAGTTCCCGACCGATGGCGTGACGTGGGTGGAAGCGCAGGGCGGGTTGCGGGCGGAGCGGGTTCCGGTGGATTCGCCGGGCAGCCGCGCGGGCATTCACACCGGCGACATTCTGGAGGCGATCAACGGCGAACCAACGCCGCGCGTGGCCTCGCAGGTGCGTGCGATGTACAGCAATGGGATATGGGAGCACGCCGCCAGCTATTCGATCTATCGTGCTCTGCCGGAGACGCGTGGGCCGGGGGCGAAGGAGCAGGAGAGCGCGGCCCGGTTCCCGGTGCAGGTGTATCTAGAGCCGGCGGACCGGAGCACGGCGCAAGGCTCGCGGCTGATCGCGCTGGTGTATCTCTTTATCGGTTTGTATGTGCTGTTGCGACGCTGGACGGCGCCGAAGTCGACCCACTTCTATGTCTTCTGCCTGGTGTCGTTTGTGCTGTATGCGTTCCGATCGACGGGCGAGCCGGGATTGTTCGACCAGGTGATCTACTGGGGCAACCTGATCGCGAATATGGTGCAGCCGGCGCTGTTTCTGCACCTCGCGGTGAGCTTCTCGGATTCGGCCGGGGCCGATGAGGATGTGTCGGCGAAGGTGCGCAACGGGTTTGGGCGGCGACTGCTGCCCGCGCTGCTATATGTTCCGGGAGCGTATCTGGCGGGCCTGCAGGTGTGGGCGATCGTGCGCTGGTCTGCGACCGGAGTGCTGAGCCACCGGCTGGACCAGATCGGCGTGGGCTACATGGCACTGTACTACGTGGTGGCGGCGGTGGTCTTCTACCGTCGCTATCTGCACGCGGGGTCTCCTCTGGAGCGGCAGCAATTGAAGTGGCTGACGCGGGGAACGATGCTGGCAGTGGGGCCGTTTACGCTGTACGCGATCCTCTTCCTCTGCGGCGTGACCGTTCCGGCGCTGCTGGCCAAGGTTGTGCTGCTGTTCCTGGCGCTGCTTCCACTGACCTTCAGTTGGGCGATCGTTCGCTACCGGCTGATGGATGTGGACCTGATCTTCAAGCGCGGCGTGACCTATACGCTGGCGACGGCTGCTCTGGTGGGGTTTTATTTTCTGGCGGTGGGCATTACGTCGGAGATGGTGCATGCGCGGTTCCCGTCGTTCGGCTACATGGGACCGATTGTGGCCATCCTTGTGGTGGGCCTATCGTTCGATCCATTGAAGCGGATGATCCAGGCGTGGGTGGACCGCGTCTTCGACCAGAAGAGCTTCGACTATCGCGAGACGCTGATCGACTTTGGCCGCAGTTTGAACTCGCAGACCGACCTCGGCGCCCTGGTGGAGTCAATTGTGCAGCGGTTGCCGGAGACGCTGCTGGTGACGCGCGTGGCGGTGTTTCTGGCGGCGGAGAACGGCGAGGCGGACTCCGGCGGGGCCGGAGCTGACAGCGCAGGGAACGGCAGGGCGAGTGCAGATGCCCACTTTGAGCTGGCTGCCTCGCACGGGCTTGCCAATCTGGATGCGGTCGAACTGCGCGGGCTGGACCTTCGTTTTCTGGACTTCGACCGCAGGGGCTCGGACGACCACATCTTCCTGGAAAACCCGCAACAGGTGCTGCGCCTTCCCGAGCAACAGCAGAGGAGCTCGGGGCTGCTGGACCTGAACTACTACCTGCCCTGCCGTGTGGCGAACCGCGAGGGCGGCGGCACGCGCACGGTAGCGGTCCTGGGGCTGGGGCGCACCGACGCGGGAGATTTTCTGTCCAGCGAGGACATGGAGGTGCTGGGGTCGCTGGCCGGATACATTGGGATTGCGATCCAGAATGCGCAGCTTTACCGGCGGCTGGAGCAGAAGATCGGGGAGTTCGAGCGGCTGAAGGAGTTCCACGAAAATATTGTGGAGTCGATCCACATCGGCGTCTTCGCGGTGGACCTGGATGACCAGATCGAGAGCTGGAACGCGCAGATGGAGGCGATGTACGCGCGCTCGCGGGGTGAGGCTCTGGGCCAGAGGCTGGCGGCGATCTTCCCCGCAGAGTTCATGACGCACTTCGACAGCGTGCGCGGCGAACAAGGGACGCATACGTTCTACAAGATCCGGCTGCTGCTGCCGACGGGCGAGACGCGGGTGGCGAACATCGCGATTGCTCCGCTGCTGACGCGGGACTTCGCCGTGGTGGGACGCATCGTTCTGGTGGACGACATTACCGACCGCGTAGAGCTGGAGGCGCAGTTGACGCAGGCCGAGAAGCTGTCGTCGATCGGGCTGCTGGCGGCGGGCGTTGCGCATGAGGTGAATACGCCGCTGGCGGTCATCAGCAGCTACACCCAGATGCTGGCCAAGCAGATGCTTCCGATGATGGAGCAGGACAAGCGGCTTGCGCCGGTGCTGGAGAAGATCACGCAGCAGACCTTCCGCGCATCGGAGATTGTGAACGGGCTGCTGAACTTTTCGCGCACGGGAAGCAGCGAGTTCGGCTTGGTCGATCTGAACCGGTTGCTGCATGACACATTGACGCTGGTCGATCACCAGTTCAAGACGGCGCAGATTCGCGTGGAGACCCAACTCGATCCTGAGCTGCCACGCATCCAGGGCAACGAGGGCAAGCTGCAACAGGTGGTGCTGAACCTGCTGCTGAACGCGCGCGACGCCATGCACGGCTCGGCTGACGGGCGCATTCGGATTGCGACCCAGCAGACGGCGGGACGCGTCACGGTGGTGGTCGAGGACTTTGGCGCAGGGATCGAGCCGGAACATCTGCATCGCATCTTCGACCCGTTCTTTACCACCAAGGCCAAGCCGCGAACGGGGCAGCACAAGGGCACCGGGCTGGGCCTGGCGGTGAGCTACGGCATCATGCAGGAGCACGGCGGCAAGATGCAGGTGGAGAGCGTGGTGGGCGTGGGAACGACCTTCCGGCTGGAGTTTCCAGTGACAGCGGTGACTGGAGCGAGCAGGAGTGTTGCGGGCCCGTCCGCGGAGGTCCCGGCGACGGCTGGGGAGAGTACTGCGACTACACCGGAGGAGAGCACAAATGCGGACACCGGCGAGCCACGGAGCGTGGTCCATGTGTAGAGCGAAGTTTCGATCGATGTGTGGAATTGAGGCTGGAGCCGGGATTCAAATCGGCTGTCCAAGCAGAGGGTTGTGTACCGATGTCTGAAGCGACTGTTGATGTGAATCCTGAAGCGGCGGCGGCCGCGAACGCGGAGGCAACTGAGCCACGCCTGGTGGGTGCGGACGCGCGAGTGGTTGGCCCTGCGCGCATCCTCATCCTGGACGACGAAGTTGCGATCCGCGAATCGCTCGACGCTCTGCTCAGCATGGAGGGCTTCGAGGTGACGCTGGCGGTGGACGGACCGGCGGGTCTGGAACAACTGGCGTCCAGTGAGTTCGACCTGCTGCTGCTGGATCTGGCTCTGCCGGGCGAGAGCGGCATCGATCTGCTGCCGCACATTCTGGAGATGCAGCCGAACCTGCCGGTGATCATGATTACGGCGTACGGCAAGGTGTCGAACGTGGTGGACGCCATCCGCGCGGGCGCGGAGAACTTCGTCCAGAAGCCGTGGGACAACGAGAAGCTGCTGGCGGACATTCGCGCCGCCATCGGGCGGCATCGGGCAGAAGAAGAGCTGGTGCAGTTGAAGCGCGCGCTGAAGCAGCGCTACAACTTCGAGAACATCGTGGGCAAGAGCGAGCCGATGCTGCGCCTGTTCGATCTGGTGGCACAGGTGGCGCCCAGCCGCTCCACCGTGCTGGTGCAGGGCGAGAGCGGGACGGGCAAGGAGCTGATCGCCAAGGCGCTGCACGCGAATTCGCCGCGCCGCAACAAGCCGTTTGTGCCGGTGAACACCGGCTCGGTGCCGTCGGAGTTGCTGGAATCGACGCTCTTCGGCCATGTGCGCGGCGCGTTTACATCGGCTGTCGCGGCGAAGAAGGGATTGTTTGAAGTCGCCAATGGAGGCACGCTCTTTCTCGATGAGATCGGAACGATGGGCATGGACATGCAGGCCAAGATCCTGCGCGTGCTGCAGGACCGGCGTTTCATGCACCTGGGCGGGACCGAGGAGATCCAGGTGGACGTGCGGATTATCGCGGCGACCAATGTCGACCTGCAGGCGGCGGTGCGCGAGGGCCGGTTCCGCGAAGACCTCTACTACCGGCTGAATGTGATCTGCCTGGAGCTGCCGCCGCTGCGCGCGCGCCGCCAGGACATACCGCTGCTGGCCGCGCACTTCCTGAAATTCTATGCCGACGAGAACGATGTGCCGGTTCCACAGCTTGCGCCCGACGCGATGCGCATCCTGATGGACTACGAGTGGCCGGGCAATGTGCGCGAGTTGGAAAATGCGATCGAACGCGGCGTGGTGCTAACGACCACGCGGACGATCACCTCCGACCTGCTGCCAGCGTCGCTGACCGGCAACACCTACTCGGCGAGCCTGCTGGACCACCGGCCAGACGCGAGCCTCTTCGACCTGATGGAGGAGATCGAGCGGCGCATCATCGCGGACCGGCTGGAGCGATGCCACTGGAACCAGACCGAGGCGGCTGAATACTTCAAGATTCCGCTGAGCACGCTGAACCAGAAGATCAAGCGGTTGAATGTGGAGATCAAGAAGCGCGTGCGCGAGTAGCGCAACTTACCCATTCCTGTAGCGGGATGAGACGCTGTCATTCTGCTTCTGCCCCTGAACGCAGTCGAAGGGGATGGGGAAGAACCTCCGTATTTTTCTCAAAGCGCAACACACTACACTGTCATTGATCATTCTGCAGTACGCGCGATTATTTTGCGGACGCGGATGCAGATTGAAATACGGGATTCCTGGCTGCGCCGATGAGGTTGGCGAAGAGCGATAGAGAGGTTTGCGCGCTGATACAATCGAGGTGCGCCGGGATGGCGGAACTGGCAGACGCAGCGGACTCAAAATCCGCCGATCGCAAGGTCATGGGGGTTCGACCCCCCCTCCCGGCACCAAGATTCTAAACGACTTGTGGATGAAAACGACCACCCGCTAAGGTGGTCGTTTTATTTTGGTGCCTGTTTTGGTGCATGTTCGTGAGGACCATCGCTATGGCGAATCAAGAATCTGGCGTCACAATTCGCTCCACAACAGACTGCAAGTGCGCCGGTGAGAGATGACTGTAACGAGCGGTCATGGTGATCGTCTTGTGCCCGGCAGCTTCCTGGATCTCCTTGATGGACGCACCCGACATTGCAAGCCACGAACAGAACGTGTGCCGGTTGCAGTGCCATACGTAGCCCGTTATCTTCGCGGCGGCTAAACAGGGCTTGAACCAGGATCTGGTGTCGAAGCTTCGTTTAGAGCGGACATGCGGAAATACCCGCGTATTCCGAGGCTGCCCGGGATGCCGGAGACTGGCGATCGCAGTCAACGCAGTCGCATTGAGCCTCACGACCCTGGCACTACCATTTTTAGTCTTCGTCAGGTCTATGATCTGCCTGCCGAGATCAACCTGCGTCCATAGACATGAAAACTGCTCGCTCAACAGCATAAGCTTGACTGAGCGGCAAAGAACTTGCCGAAGGTAGTGCTTTCGCAGAGCGTGAAAGCTGAACGGTCGTGAGGATAGTCT
Organism: Granulicella sp.; assembly: GCA_003133205.1. The sequence goes on from PKWK01000179.1 coordinate 37,646, forward strand.
TCCCATTTGATAGCGTCTGAATCGGCCCCGCACATGCGCGTCGGGCCCTTCCGTCGGGTTTTTGTCTGGCGTCAACCTTTCTTTCCCCTCAACGACAACCAAAACTCCTGATATCTCTATTGCGATTGATTCTCCTTTCCATGGCTGAGATGTCGCTGTTGCTGGCAGGGCCGGAGCGGAGCACCGTAGGGGCGAAGCGGAGGGCCTGCCAGCAACAGCGGACGCCGGTCTCCGCCCCCGTCAGTTGTCTTCGCTGCTGTCCGACGCCGGGTTCCGATTCTTCTTAGCCGCCTCCATTCGGTAGCTGGGGATGTTCAGCTCTACGATGACCGAGTGGTGGACCAGCCGGTCGATGGCCGCCGCCGTGGTCATCGGGTCCTTGAAGGTGCGCCTCTGGCTGGCCGAAAGGCCCCGCTTCCATGTCCACTACACGCCCACTTACTCTTCATGGCTCAATCAGGTCGAACGCTGGTTCGGACTCATCCCCCAACAGGCGATCCGCCGAGGCTCCTTCAAAAGCTTCAAAGACCTCATCGCAAAGATCAACCGCTTCACTGAAAACTACAACCAACACTGCCGCCCCTTCGCATGGACAGCCACGGCAGACTCGATCTTCCAAAAACTCTCACGACTATGTAATCGTATTTCTGGGACACTACACTAGGACATCCCCTAAGATAATCACGCGATTCTTTCGGTAGCTGGATACTCATTGCACTCTCTCCTCGTCAACCGCGTTCCCGTTTTTCTCTGAGTGGAACCGTTGAAAGAACGCCAAGTCCTCGCTCACCTGCGTCATGGTGGTACACTGCTCCCCGGCAGTCGAGAGGCATCAATGAAAGGCGCGAAGGTTTTCGCAGCCGTCGTCCCTGCGACCGCGGCTTTCTCGGTAAATCGCGATCGCGCACCCAATGGGAATGGGGGGACCTGCCGATCCCAAGCTGCTCTGGCCGAAGGTTTCGCGAGACAGGACGCCCATCCGATCGAGTTTGCCGTGAACCGTTTCTAGACTGCAGCTTCCTCGAATTGTGGGCAGGATTGCACGAACGTAGGTTGCATAAACGCAAAAGCTACGAGAGCGGATATTAAGCTCCGGTTGGGAAGTAAATGGAGTAAGGGGAGTATGAAACGCAGAGATTTCTTGACCAAAGGCACGCTCGCCGCTGGACTAGCGGCTTCTCCCGGTTTGCTCACGCCAATTCTGGAGAGCGAAACTAGTTCCGCTCAATCAACCAAGTCTTCTGCACAACCCGCGAAGGCGCCCGAGGAGATTCGTTCCGCGGAGTATCTTCGCCGTGCGCGCGAAGACAAGTTTTTGCCCAAAATGCCGGCATACGCCGACTCGCACCTGTCCGGGGTGAAAATCGTGCCAATGCCGCTCGAAGAGCGGATGCGGCGCGGGGTTGTGCCGCGGCGGGGCTTCTGTAGTATCGCCCCCGGCAGTGATGCTCTTCTCATTTCCGGCAATGGACCGATCAATATCGACACGCCATGCGACCCATACTCGGAGCAGATCAGTTTCCGTCACGAAAGCCTGTTCATGCCCCGTAAGCCCTTCGCGGCGCCCAACATCGCAGGTATTTTCCCGCAGGTGCGGCAGATGCTGCTGGACGGAAAATATCACGAGGCTGCTCAATTCGCTCACGACGAATGGCACAAGACTCCCAGCAACTCGGCGGGAGGGGGGTTCGGCGGAGCCCTGGCATTCTCGATGCGTCTGGATTTTCCGAAAACCGCGTCGGTCAAGGACTATCTGCGCACGGTCGATTTCGAAAGCACCGAGTTGAAGGTTCACTGGACAGACGAGCGCGGCGAATGGGTTCGGCGGACCTTCACGTCCCGGCCCGACAGCGTCGTAGTGCAATGGCTCACCGCCCCGAGAGGACAGTCGGTGAATGTCCGCATCGCGCTGCAAAGGGCCGTGGGAGGGATTCGCGGCGGGCTGGGAGCCGCGCCGGCAGGCGGACTTGGCGCACTGGCAGGAGGCGCACCGGCAGGCGGCGTAGTCAGGCGCGCAGCAGGCGGCGCACTGGGCGAATTCCACCAGGACTACAACGAGCAGCGGCTGATCTTCAAAGGCATTCTGGATCCCTCGGTGAACAACCGCGGCTATGCCGGCGTCACCCGCGTGGTTCGCGAGGGTGGCTCGGCCCACATGGATGGCGACACGCTGGTGATCGAGAATGCGATGTCCGTGATGCTGCTGACGCGCATTGAACCTTTCTCCGACTACAGCGAGCAGCAGGTGGAAGCGCTGCGGCAGGCGGTGGAGCAACTCACACCGGACTATCCGGCGCTGCTGGAACGGGCGCGCAAGATCCAGTCGGAGATGCTCAACCGCGTCACCGTGGATTTTGGAGGTGCCTCGCACTATGCAAAATCCTCCGAGGAGCTTCTGGCCGAGCAGCGGTCGAGCCCCGGCTATTCGGGCGCGTTCCTCGAGAAGCTATTCGAGATGTGCCGCTACTGGTTCATCCTTACCAGCGGCAAGTATTGCAGCATGCAGGCCGAGACCAATGCCAATATCAACCTGCAGATCGCTCCGGGGGTGCAGGGCGATCACCGGGAAGGCATGGAGGCCTACTTCAATTGGATGGAAAGCCTGGCCCCGGATTACCGGACCAACGCCAAGAACATTTTCGGGATGCGCGGCACCCACTATGCCCTCACGCCGACCAAAGAGTCGGGCGTCGATACTATGTTCGACTACGCTGGCTCGACCGGGGAGATATGGCCGCATCCCTATTGGCTTTCCGCCGGCGGCTGGTGTGTGCGCCCGTTCTGGGACCACTATCTGGTCACCGGCGACCTGGATTTCCTGCGCAACCGCGCGGTGCCGGCCTATAAAGACCTGGCGCTCTTTTACGAGGATTTCCTCACGGTCACGGACACCAATGGGAATTACATCTTCGTCCCCTCCTTCTCGCCGGAGAACAATCCCGGCAACTTGAACCCTGGATGCATGGCGGTGATTAACACCAGCATGGACATTTCCGTGTGCCGGGAAGTCCTGTCCAACCTGGTGGAGGCATGCGAGCTGCTGGGCATCGAGGCCGACAACGTGCCGAAATGGAAGGCGATGCTGGCGAAGTTGCCGCCCCACCTGATCCAACCCGACGGCTCCATGAACGAGTGGTCCTGGCCCACGCTGCGAGAGCGTTATGTCCATCGCCACATCTCTCATCTCTACGGCGCTTGGCCAGGCGACGAGATCGATCCGGATCGCATGCCGCAACTGGCCAGGGCTGCGCTGATCGCCGACCGACACCGAATTCCGGAGAGGCTGGCCGCTCATGGCCGCTGCCATCGCGCTTTGGTTGGGGCTCGGCTCAAAGACAGCTACCTGGTGGACTCCGAACTCCGGCAACTGATTGAAGAAGGCAACGTCGGCCCGACGCTTCGCTGTTCTCACGACCCCTACGCCGGACCGATGCCGGATGCGCAAGGCGGGATTCCAACAATCATGATGGAAATGCTGGCCTACTCGCGCCCCGGCGTCATCGAGGTGCTTCCGGCCCTTCCTCCGTCGCTGGTGAAAGGCTCGATCAACGGGATGTTGCTTCGCACTTTTGCGAGGCTCGACAAACTGGCCTGGGATATGAACGCTCGGACCGTGGACCTGACGATTACCGCGCTGAGAAAGCAGGATGTCACCTTGATTGCGCGGCAAGGGATCGAAGCGGTTTCCGCCTCTCCCGGAGCTTTGGTGACGAAGCCACCGTCAGACCAGTCCGTTTGCGAGCTGCACTTACCGGAAGGAAAACCGGTCGAGGTTCATTTGAAACTCGGACAACGCAACCCGCTGGATTGGGTCAACTGGGTCGCTTGATCAACTGGGTCGCCAGATATGCGCAGAACAATAGACCACGAGAGGAAATTATGAAGCGCAGAGATTTTCTGAAGACAAGCGCGGTCGCTGCCGGACTGGTGGGGGCTCTCACGGTATCGCCGGCGCTGGCTGCGGCAGAAGGTGATTCCCAAAAGCCCTCGGAGCACAGCGACAACCGTCCGGCTGAATATCTTCACCGCGTGCAAGCAGATCGGTTCCTGCCCAAGCCGCCGGCGCCCGCGCGATCCTATCCCATCGCACCCCTGCCGTTGGCGCAGCGGGTCAGCCGCAAGATTGTCCCGCGGCGTGGCTTTTGCAGCATCGCGCCCGGCGAGCTAGTCAGCGAAAGCCTCACCTCCGGCAATGGAGCGATGACCATCGAGCTGATGGGCGATCCCTACTCGGAGCAGGTCCTCTTTCACCACGAAAGCCTGCTGATGCCGTGGAAGAAGCCCCTGGAGGCTCCCCAGGTCGCCGACATCTTTCCCCAGGTGCGGCAAATGGTGCTGGCTGGAAAAGACCGCGAAGCCATGGCGCTCGCTCTCCGGCACATGAATGACGGCCCGATCAGGCAGGATACCAACCCGCACCTCACCATTCCGGCATTCCTCATGCATCTCGATCTGCCCAAAACCGCGTCGGTCAAAGACTATCTCCGCACCGTCGACTTCGAGACCGGCGAGGCCAAAGTTCATTGGACCGACGAGCACGGAGACTGGGTGCGTCAAGCCTTCACCTCCCGGCCCGACGATGTTGTGGTTCAGTGGCTCACCGCCCCCGCGGGCCAGTTGGTCGATGTGCGCATCGCATTGCAGCGGTCCGCGCAGTGGAGCATGGTTTCCGGAATGGACTGGGGCAGTCACCCAGGAATCGGCAACACCGCGCCTGACTGGGAAGCATTCGCCCCGGCATCAAGACCCAAAGCGGCCGCCCCGAAAGGTGTCGAAGCCGGCGACGTTCGCCAGGATTTCAACGAGCAGCGGCTGATTTATAAGTGCATTTTGGACCCCTCGGTGGACAACAGCGGTTATGCCGGGGTGGTTCGCGTGGTGCGCAATGGCGGATCTGCCCGCATGGATGGCGACGCGCTCGTGGTCGAGAATGCGTCATCAGTTATGCTGCTCACGCGCATTGCATACTTCCCCGACTTCAGCGACCAGCAAGTGGAATCGCTGCGTCAGTCGGTCGAAGCGCTCACCCCGGATTATCCGGCATTGCTTGACCGCCACCAAAAAGTTCAGTCGGAAGCCCTCAACCGCGTCACTGTAGATTTCGGGGGCGCCGCGCAATATGGATTGTCGACGGAGGAACTTCTGACCGATCAGCGGTCGAGGCCGGATTACTCGCCCGCATTCCTGGAGAAGCTCTTCGAAATGGGCCGGCATTGGTTCATCCTCAACAGTGGCAAGTATCCCAGCATCGCAGCCGAGGTCAACTCCACCATCGACCTGCAAACCGCGGGTGCGGTGCAGGGTGATCTGCGGGAAGGCATGGAGGCTTACTTCAAGTGGATGGAGAGCCTGGCCCTGGATTACCGGACCAATGCCAAGAACATCTTCGGATTTCGCGGCGCTTCCTATCCACTCTTTCCAGACAAGGGTATCGGCGCCAACTTCTATTACACCGGCACCTCCGATATCGGAATCTGGCCCTACTGGATCTCCGCCGGAGGCTGGGTCGCGCGCCAGTTTTGGAACCATTACCTGGTCACTGGAGACCAGGAATTTCTCCGTAATCGGGTTGCGCCGGCGTATAAAGACCTGGCGCTGTTCTACGAGGATTTCCTGACGCCCACTGACGAAAACGGAAACTACATGTTCGTCCCATCCATTTCGCCCGAGAATGTGCCCCGCAGTACCGACCCGTCCTCGCCCGTGCTGATCAATGCCACCATGGATATCACGGTGTGCCGGGAGGTACTGACCAATTTAATCCGAGCTTCTGAGATTCTGGGCACCGATGCCAGCAGCTTGCCGAAATGGAAGGCGATGCTGGCCAAGATGCCGCCCTACCTGATCGAGCCGGACGGCACGCTCAAGGAATGGGCCTGGCCCACACTGCAGGAGCATTACATCCATCGTCATGTTTCTCATCTATATGGCGCGTGGCCGGGCGATGAGATCGATCCGGACCGCACGCCGCAACTGGCTCGAGCCGCGCAGGCCGCCAATCGCAGGCGCACGTTTGACGCGTTAGCGACCTCGGTAGCGGGCGAAACTTTGCCTGCGTATACCCGCTGCCATCGCGCTCTGGTTGGGGCACGACTCAAAGACAACGTCATCGTTGACATTCAACTGCGGCAATTGATGGAGCAGGGCTACATCAGCAACGCGCTACGCAGTTCGCGCGAGCCCTATGGCGTGCCGGTACCGGATGCGCACGGAGGAATTCCCGCGATCATCATGGAGATGCTTCTGTATTCACGTCCTGGCGTAATCGAAGTGCTTCCCGCCCTTCCGCAGATGCTGGTCAAGGGTTCAATCAACGGAATGCTGGCCCGGACCTTTGCCCGCATCGACAAACTGGCGTGGAACATGCAGATCAGGATCGCGGAGTTGACCGTGACCTCCTTCCGCAAGCAGGACATCACCCTGATCGCTCGCTACGGAATCGAAAACATCACTGCGCCGGCAGGCGTGCTGGCTGCGCCTCTCAAGCGCGGCACCGCCAACTGCGATCTGCATCTACCCGAAGGAAAGCCTGTGACCATCCACCTCAAGCTGGGCTCCCACCAGCCGAATGAGTGGGTCGATCATGGGGCGGTCTGATGCTCGAGTGCCCGGCGTCTTTGTGCCACTTCGGTCAGGGATTGAGCGAACCACGACATTTGAAACTGGGCACAATTATGCTATTTGGGGAACTCCGGAAAGTACCGTGAATAATACCTTAACCTTCGGCAAGATCACATCCCAGGCAAACAGCCCACGTTTGCTACAACTCTCTGCGATAATAACCTTCTGAGCCCATGACCTCGTATGGGTCGGACCCAGACCCTTTTTGTGTTCCCGGTCTGAAGCAGAAAGTTTGATCATTCGAAAACTGCACATCCAGATGATGGAGATTTGAATTGATGAATCGCAGGATATTTCTGGCCAGTGGGATATCTACAATCGCGTTATCTCGGATGGCGAAGGCAATTGATCCTCAAACGTTTGAGGCCAAAACCGCCAAACTCATTGGTGGGGCGACAAAGATGGCCGATGCCGATGCTTCTGCGGGATATCTGGTCAGTTTGACCCAGCCCGGCCAGGGCGTCACATTCACCCGTGTGCGGGCCGGCAGCAAATTGGCGATTCGCTATGCATCGATGTCGGTGGGCACGATCAGCGTCGCTGTGAATGACGAGCCGGCTGGCAAGGTTAATGTTCATTCTTCGGGAGCACTCACCAGCTCCTACCTCAATGCCATCGTAGATCTGACGATTCCGGCCAATGCCACGGTGACCATCAGTCTGGCGCCTAACGACGTCGGAGTGAACATCGACCGGATCATGGTTGGCGCCGGGGACCTGGGTTTGACGCCAGACATCTGGAATCTGCCGCCGTTACCGGTTGCGTCCGGTCCTTATTCGCCCGATTGGAAGGCTCTCGGACGGGCCTATACCGTTCCGGCGTGGTGGCGCGATGCCAAGTTCGGCGCATGGGCGCACTGGGACCCGCAATCCATGCCCGAGCAGGGCGATTGGTATGCACGTGGAATGTATATGGAGGGCAGACCGCAATATGAGTTCAACCTCAAACACTTCGGCCATCCGTCCGAATATGGTTACAAGGACATCTGCCACAACTGGGTGATTGACCGATGGAACCCTGAAGAGTTGATGAATCTATATGTTGAAATGGGCGCCCGTTACTTCATGGCAATGGGCTGTCATCACGATAACTTCGACTGCTTCGATTCGAAATACCAGCCGTGGAATTCGGTGCGAGTCGGTCCTAAGACCGACATCGTCGGCACCTGGGAGAAGCGGGCGCGGGGGCATGGGATGCGTTTCGGCATCGGTTTTCATGACACTCCAGCCCGTACCTGGGGCCAGTTTATGCCGGTACGTTACACCAGCGACAAGACGGGGCCGATGAAAGGCGTGCCCTATGATGCCCTTCAAACGGTTCGGGACGGAAAAGGAAAATGGTGGGAGGGCATGGACCCGGTGAACTTTTATGGCTCGGTCCACACTGCGCAGGACCCATTGCATTCGCCGTTCGCCAACCAATTTATGAGGCGGGTGGATGACGCCATTACCAAGTACCATCCCGACGTGATCTATTTCGACGAGCACGCGGGCGATTCCCAAGTGGATATGGGCGTGCATATGGGACTGGGTTTTCTCGCTCCGCAGTTGGTTGCGAATTACTACAACAAGTCCTTGCAATGGAACCACGGGAAGATGGAAGCGGTCGTCAATCTCAAGGGCGTGGGCGGGCGATACAACAGCTTCCAAGACCACCCTGAACTGCTTCACGATGTTGACCGTTCCCTGGTCAAGAGCACCGAAGCCGTCATCGAACCGGATATTATGGCGTATCCGTTCCAGACTGAAACCAGCATCGCGGATTGGCACTACAAAACCGGACAAAAATACATGGACGCCCCAAGCGTCATCCATTCGTTGATGCAGAACGTGTGCCGCAACGGAACCATGTTGCTCAACCTCACCCAGCACGGTCGCGGCGACCTCGACCCTGAAGTGATCCGCATGGCCAAAGACGTTGGCGCGTGGTTGAAGATGAACGGCGAAGCGGTCTATAGCTCCCGTCCGTTCGAGGTCTATGGCGAAAGTGGGGTTTGCTACACGCGCAACAACCGCAATGTATATGCCACGCTCCTGGAATGGAACGGCGGCTCGGTCACACTCAAAGCTCTCCACGCTGGCGGAGCGACCTTGGGTAAAGTCTCCAAAATCGAACTGCTCGGCTCCGAAATTCCGCTGACGTTTGTTCAAGATGATCAAGGGTTGACGATCACCCCTGGCGCACCCGCGCAACCGCAGCCGGGAATCAGCAACCAATCGCTGGCATCTGGGTGCCGGGTGCTACGGATCACCCACGACAAGGGCTGGATCAACGATGACGATCTGGACGTGGTGTCTCACGGATGGCTTCGCCGCTGCAACCTGGGAACCGGCGACTACAACAACGACCTCACCACCAGCGACACGCCCGGTGATGTTTGGAGTTGTTCCTTTACCGGCAGCAGCGTCTCGGTCATCGCCCCGAAAGAAGCTGGAACGGGAAAGATCGAGGTCCAGATTGACGGCCAAACCCGGGCCACGGCAGACCTGTCAACGACGGGCGCACGTCAAGCCCAACAGAGAGTTTGTGAAGTGACCGATCTGAGTCTGGGCAAACACTTCATCGCCATCATCAATAGGGGGCCCGGGTCGGTGGCTGTGGATGCCCTGGTCGTCCATTGACCCGGCCAAGTCATGAATATTGACACGCCACAGGCAAATTTTATCGAGGTGTTGATTTTGGAACGCTGCCGTCGGAGCAAGTTGGGTCTGCAGTTCGACATAGAGAACGTTGAGGTGCAGGTATGATTGTCCCGCTGGTTAGCCAGCAAGAATCGTGGTTTGGTGCATCCCCTACCTCAGATTCCGAGGTTCTTTTACAATGCCAAATTCTATTGCAAAATATCGGGCGGAAAGCAGGAGTAAGTCTTTGTGTTCAACTGGTCGAGTATGCCTAACCACAAAGACATCCAGAAATTGCTATTACGGATGGTTCAGTTGATAGTAGACCACCCCGAGAAAGTTGCGATTGAAGCTGTCAACGAAGATGAAGATAGAACCACGACATTCCGAATCAGAGTGAACCCTCGGATGTCGGAAAGGTCATCGGCAGACAGGCCCGAAACGCCCGATCTCTACGCATTCTCGCGGGCGCAATGGGGATGAAGGCCCGGTGGCGCTATCTTGTCGAGATTGAAGAGGATAGCTATGTATCAGAATTTGAGGTCGTGCGTACCTATTGCATAGACATCACCGAGCGCGAGCAGGTCGAGCAGGCTCTGGTCGACGCGTTGGAAGCTGACCTCGGCCAGATCGAAGGCCTCCGTAGCCAGTGGCAGCAGATGCTCCTTCTCAGCCAGCAGCCGTGCCCCGACACACTCGGTCTGGCCCGACACAATCCGGCTCTCATCGGCACGGCAGTCCTCCAGCAGCTTGCGGTTCAACGTCGCAAGACCCGCCGCCACCGGCACCGGAACCCAGTGGTTGCGGCGGAAGTAGCCAACTTCCCCTTCCACGCCGCCCTTCTCATGTCCCTCGCTCGGCGTGCAGAACTCGGCCTGATACTGCCAGTGCGAGCGAAACGCGATGAACCGCGCCGTCAGCTCGCGCTGCTGGCCGCGCAGGATCTTCTTCACCGCGCTCGACAGGTTATCGTAGCGAAGTCGCCGGAAGACGCCCTCGAAGTACGCGAAGGCAAGTTCGTGCGCCTCTAAAAACGCCTGCTGCGTCGACGACAGATACGCCCTATGAAAGGCTGCGCCGCTGGCCATCGAACGCATCGAGAAGACCTGTAGCCTGACGCGCTCGCCATCCAGATCGGCGTACGCCTCGTACCAATCGACCTGCGCCTCGACGCCCCAGTCGTAGCTCTGCGGGACGAACGTCTCGTGCTCGGCCAGACCCAGAATGTGCTTGCGCCGCTCCACATACTGCCGCACCGTCCGCTCCGCAGGCGTGCATCCCGGAATCTCGGCGCGAATGCGATCGAAGATCCGCCGCGCCGTATGACGCTGCTTGCGCGGAGCCTTGCGGTCCAACTCCAGAATCGAATCGATCAACGACACCGCAGGTGCCATCTTTACTACCGGACGTTCCGTCTTCTTGCGCTGCGCCGGAACGGCGTTCCGAACCGCCTCCCGCACCATGCGCCGATGTACGCCCAGCTTCCGTGCCACGCCGATAATCGACCCAACTCCAAACTCATACTCCCGACGAATCTGCTCGTATAACTCCACCTTGGTTCTCCAGTCCAACTCGCCCTCCGTCCCTCAGATCCACTGAGAAACAGGGTAGAGTCCGCTCTGCCCAAGGGGGGGCCAACTTAAACCGCCATACTGGGCCAAATCAGAATGCCAGAATCAATTCCTTGCCTCAATTCAGGACAGTAGTTTGTATAGTCAGATAAAAGCCGATGTAGCCTCCTGAACGGAAGGTCTCAATTTCGGCTGATCAGACTCAACCGTGATTGATGCAGCTTCCGGCACGAGGCTGTATGCATTCGCCGCTTAGAAACATTTGGATATTCATTGCTAGCATGACGGCCGTCGCATCAGCCGGATGCGGAATGATAGTTGAGCAAGTCTCGGAGAGTGTACAGCCCGCTATTACTGCATTATCAATTACACCTCAGTCACCAAGCATTCTTATAAATCAGAACGCGCAACTCAAAGCGGTAGCGAGCTATGCGAACGAAAGCACAACGGATATTACCTCAACGGCAGAATGGACGAGCAGCGCGCCTGCCGTTGCCAGCGTAGATGGCCCTGGTCTTCTGACCTGCCAGGGTGCGGGAATTTCCCTGGTCTCGGCGCTCTTAGGAGGAGTTACCGCAGAGACCTCATTGACGTGCTCCACCCCACAGATTACTGACATTCATCTGAGTTCGACGACTACAGTCATTCGCTCTGAATCTCCCTACCAGTATCAGATGCTGGCTGACTACCCCAATGGAGTGACGACGGATGTGTCGGCAAACACCTCCTGGGTAACAGACCCTTCTATCGCGAGCATCTCCGCCAATGGCCTGGTGCTTTGTAATCATCCGGGAGATACAACAGTGTCTGGTACTTATTCTGGAATGACTGCCCAATCTTCCTTTACCTGCGTCCTACATTCCATCACCCCGAATCCAGGATTTGTCGAATCAGCGAAGACCTTCGATGGCCCGTTCGCGTCATGGACTGATGTCAAAGCAGTTTTTGGGGCCAAAGGGGATGGCGTTACGGACGATACAGCTGCGCTCCAGGCAGCGCTTAACTCACTTAGCAATTCCACGCCCGTATTGTGGATCCCACATGGAACCTATTTAATCACTGGGACTCTTAATGCTATAGGTAATACAAACATCACAATCCTCGGCGAAGATCCGCTCACTACTACTATAGTGTGGGACGGGCCTCAGGGGGGTACCATGTTTGTACTGAACGGCGTTGACGGCCTGAACCTCGGACGGATCACTTGGGATGGACGTGGTGCCACTGGCATCGATCTTGAAATCCTGTGGGACGGAGTTAACTACAGTTATCCGACAAGAAACCTGATTCATGACAGCCGCTTTTACAATAGCGCCGTTGGTTTCCTGACAGGATGGGGTGGCGGTGAAAGTGGCGAACTGACACTGGATCGGGTCCATTTCGATCACAACTCCGCTGCAGGCATCAACAATCAAGGCACGTTGAATTTCAACGTGATCGATTCTTTGTTTACCGATAATGCTATAGGCATGGTGAACGCGGATGCACAATCCACCATTACGAATAGTGTATTTGTGAGATCAACAATAACCGATATCGGGGCAGGTAGCATCTCGATTAGAAACAACCTATCCGTCGATTCACAGCAGTTTTATTCGCATGGGGCAACCGGCGCAGTCGGTAATAATATCGTACAGGGGAATACAATTATTCACCCAGGTTCCGACCCAATGGTTAATGGCATGCCTGGCGCTCTGATACTGGCGGATAATCAGTTCGTGGACGTCGATCCGAGTTTCCATATCATGGGTATCAGCGGGGCCCCGCGTTACTTCCTCTCGGTTGGCAATTCCTATTCGGTTCCACAGCCATATGGCCCCTTTGACGGGCAATGCAATGGCGTTGGAGTTTACACAAGCGTCGATGAAGCCACCAGAACCACTGATCCGTTATTATCCTTGACCATCCCAACCGAGATATATATTCCCCCTTTTAGCCACAGACCAGTCTTTGAGGTACCCGCTCCAGTCCCCGGCGTAAGCGGTTCATCAGATGGCGATGTGATTCAAAAGGCCATTAATGCTGCAGTAGCAGTGGGTGGAATTGTTCATCTTCCTGTGGGGAACTTCAATATTTATCAAACACTGACAATTCCTCCGAACGCGAGTGTCGGCATCCTTGGTGACGGTCTACTCAGTCAACTCCAGGCCTCCACTAGTTTGCAAGGCCCAATTCTAAGCATTTATGGCAAATCGGTTCAGCTGGAGGACCTGGGCTTTTACACATACTCATCATCGTCCTCGACCGATCAGATTGAATTGCACGAGTCCGATACACCAAATACACGCATCATCTGTGATGAGTGTTCGGGTGGTAGCACAAACGGTCTTGAAGTAGATGGAATAGATGACGCTGCCATCGAGTTTACAGCTGCCAACACGGGCGGCACGACCGCCCCCGCCGGTACGTATTCGTGGCCCCAGCTCATTCATGGCGGAATCGCACGGCAAAATGGGATTCAGACCTTGGGAAGTGTTGTGGAGTATATGTCGGGTACTGGGGGATACCAGGTAGATCTCGGCGGTCATTTGCTGATCGAGGATGGCAGGGATGAAGATCACGACTCTGGCCTAGGCCACACAATGTTTGTACTCGCGGGCGACGGAAGCGTGACTCATCAGGGAGGGTCTATTTCTAATCCGTTACAAGGATCCCCCCCTGTAATGGTACTCAACGGTTACAAGGGCCGGCTTAGTCTGCTTGGCCTCTCAATAGACAGTTATGTCTCTGTCGATGCGGCGTCCACTGCAAATGTGTTTCTTGGCGCAGTTACTCAAGACAATCAAATAAACCCAATAAACCCTGTTTCGAGTTCAGGAACAGGCGCAAGTATTACTGATATCTCCGTATCTACGTCAAATGGGAGCTATGGCACACTGATTAACTTGCCTGACACACCTACCACGCCCAGCTATATCGAACAAATGATGGCAATGTCCCGCACTCAATTCCTCTTCCCTCGGAAGCCTATCAGCTTCGATTCAACAAACGTAAAGATGACGCGCATCATTAACCAAGTCAACTATGGCGGTGTTGGCATCCGGATTATGGATAGTGTTGCTTCCAGAATTGTCGGCAGCTATTTGATCGGGGCAGCGAACGGAGGGGTTACACCTCTTCAGCTGGCCTGTGGATCTGGAGAGATCTCAATGGCTGGCACCTGGACATTGCAGGACGGAGGGGATGGTTTCTACGGGTTATTGAGCATGGGGACCATTTTGTCTGAAGAAGTTACTGCACATGGCAATGGCGATGGCGTGGCAATGGTCAGTGCCATGAGCAGCGCACGCGATCGGTGGATTATTACACAAATTGGGGACGGTTCTGTAAAGATTAAAAACCGTGCAACAGGCAATGTATTGACGCAATCGAACACAGGATGTGCGTATGCCGCAAGCGATACTGGAGCGTTAAATCAGCAGTGGCTGGTCGGTGGAACGAGTGCGGCGTCGTCTCCTATACAACAATATGTTCCCACCGTTACTTCCATTTCTCCCGCCGCCGGCGGCACCCCGGGTGGGACGAGTGTCACCATCACCGGCTGGGGCTTTACCGGGGCTACCGCCGTTGCCTTCGGCTTGACGCCCGCGGGATCATTCACGGTGGTGAGCGATACTTCGATCACCGCGGTCTCTCCCGCGGGAACAATAGGGACGACGGTCGACGTGACGGTTACGAACTCCCTCGGCACGAGCGCCACCGGTACGTTTGACAAATTTATCTATAACAGTAACAGTTGGAACAACACGAGTTGGCCACTGGGCCAACAGATCACCATCAACCCTGCCCTCGTCGGCGGCGGGATAGAAGACGAGACCAACTTCCCCGTCCTCATCTCCCTCTCCGGCCTCTCGAACATCAACGCCAACGGTAGCGATATCCGATTCACTGCATCGGACGGCGTCACACTGCTCCCGAGAGAGATAGAGTCTTATGCGGGCGGCACCCTTACCGCATGGGTGAATATCCCCACGATCTCCCATACCACAAGCACGTCCATCTATATGTATTATGGCAACCCCGCCGCCACCGAACCGGCGGCGGATTCGACCTACGGTTCGCAGAATGTCTGGACCAACGGTTATGCCGGCGTATGGCATACGAATGATAACAACGGAACGTTGAACATAAATGATTCGACGGCAAATGAAAACAACGGGAGAAATAATGGAAGTGTAGCGACGACAACGGGACCGATAGACGGGGCGGCAGCGTTTATTAACCAAACTGGATCGGCAGTAATTAGTACAAGCCTCGACGCACAGCCGAGCGCGATTCCTCAGACCACATGGAGCGCATGGGTATATTTTAACTCCAATAGTGGCAATGCCAGCATCATGTCTGATGATGTGGGGGGATACGGCAGGGACATCGAATCAACTCGTGGCGGAGACGGGAATTATCACATATTTTATGGCGCCAATAATTGGGCGCCGACCAGCGCGCCGTTGAATCAATGGCAACTTATCTCCCTCGTTTACGCATCCAATAATGTATATTTCTACCGCGATGGGGTCCAATATACCCTTGGCATAGCTCCCACCAGTCCTCCCTCCAATACCGATTTCAACTTCGGTGGCGGTGCCACCGGAGTTATTAACGGCCTTATCACCGAGATCCATGTTTCTTCTGTTGTCCGGTCAGCCGGCTGGAATTCAACTGAATATCAGAACCAGAGTTCTCCTTCTACGTTCTACACGGTTTCGCCTACTATGGCCCAAAGGATCGCGACTTCTTCTCCAACCGTTAGTTCTATATCTCCGACCGTCGGCAACATTTTGGGCGGGACGAGCGTGACCATCACCGGCACCGGCTTCACGAGAACGACCGCTGTCAATTTCGGCGCAACACCGGCAGTATCATTTATCGTGGCAAGCGATATCTCTATCACGGCGATTGCTCCTGTAGGAACGGGAACGGTGGACGTGACAGTCGTTAATTCCCTCGGCACGAGCGCCACGAGCTCAACCGATCAGTTCACGTATTATGCTACGCCGGTCATTACTGGGCTTTCCGCGGTTTCCGGTAGCACGCTCGGTGGGACGAGCGTGACCATCACCGGCAGCGGATTTACCGGAACGACCGCCGTCGACTTCGGTTCGACACCCGCCGCATCCTCCACGGCTAGCGGTAACACGTCGATCACCGCGGTATCTCCCGCGGGAACGGCGGGGATAGTGGATATTACCGTCATCAATCCCGTCGGCACAAGCGTCACGGGCCTCGCCGACCTGTTTACCTATTCGGCCGTGTCGAGCACTCCGGCGTTCACTGCGAGTAGCAGCCAAATCATTGGGGTAAATGCGATAAGCTCAATGGGATTCAGCACCCTCCCGTACTTCAAGGCCGACGGCACGGATTATTATGATTCCTCAAGTCACGATCCGACCGGCGACAACGGCGATTTTGGGCACGACTTATATCAAGATCCTAGCAATGGCGATAATGTGCTGCTAGATGTAAAAGGTCCTGGGGAAATAGACGGCATATGGTTCACAAATTATTCGCCTACTGCCCCACTGTACATATATTTCGACGGCTCATCAACCCCGGCAGTCAATACGACCCTGGGGAATCTTCTTGACGGCGCAAACGCACCTTTTGTGCAGCCGTTGGTGGGATATTCCAATGCTTCGGACACGGATGACGGGATGGGACGATCCGGATATTTTATGGATCTTCCGATGGAATTCGCGAAATCAGTAAAGGTTGAGATGACCGGAGGGGTTGGATATTATAATATTTATTATCGTACTTTTGCGACGAGTACGGGGGTGACCACGTTCGACCCCACCGCCACCGATTCGAACTACCAGAGTCCCTCTGCCGCTGCGGCGCTGTGGAGCAACACGACGGTCGATCCCAAGAGCACCGCCGGGAACATCGGCTTTTCGGGTACCGCGAGTATTGGCGTGTGGGCATCCTCCACGATAGCGAACATCACCGGAGTCGGTTCCGTGAACAGCATCAAGTTCCAGATTGCCTCAAGCAGTAACAATGACGCCACCCTGGACAATGTATGGGTCGAGATGTATTTCGACGGCCAGGCGACCCCGAGCTATGCTCCCTTCGATATGTTCTTTGCCGAGAGCGAGTACGGCACCACCCATGCCCTACCCGTCGGTAAGGATGCCTCGGGCACCTACTACTGCTACTTCCCGATGCCCTATGATCAGTCGGCCAAGATCGTCCTCGTAAACCAGAACGGCTATGCCGTCAACTTGGCCTATCAGGTGCAATACAATACCGCACCGTATCTCGGCTTAGGAAATAGCGCAGGATACTTCAACGCTTACTACAACGACAGCTCGATTACCCCATTAGTGGCCGGACAAAACTACGAGATTCTGAATGTCACCAGTACCAAGGGGCAGTATGTCGGGATGGTGTATAGCGCACCGTACGGCAGCTATCTGGAAGGTAACACAGAGGTCTACGTCGATGGTAGCCTGACTCCCCAGATCCAGGGCACGGGGACGGAGGACTGGTTCGACGGCGCCTACTATTTTCAGGATGGACCCTTCACCCAGGCGACGCACGGAGTTACTATCTTTCCCGCTAGTAGTTCTATCTACGCCTACCGGTTCGATCTGAACGATCCCATCTCATTTAACAACTCGATAACATTGGGGATGCTACACGGTCCCGTCAACAACACTGGAGGAACTGTTTCCAGTCTCGCCTACTACTATGCCCTCCCCAGCTCGGGTATCACCCTCACCGATACTCTTGCCGTCGGCATCTCCACCGCGCGGACGAGCCATGAATATACCGTGAACGGCGAGGTGAGCACCCCCACGAACTCCTACTACTATGAGGGCGAAGCCGACGGCTACTACGGCCCCCTGATCACGGACACCGGGGACACGATGACCAGGAACACTCAGTTCACCATGGCCGTCAATCCCGCGAACAATGGCGTCAAGCTCCGAAGGAGGATGGATTACAGCGTCTTGAACCAGAAAGCCGAGGTCTATGTAAACGGCGCCCTTGTGGGGACTTGGTATGACGCGGGACAGAATACGACCTTGAGCTGGCGCGATTCCGACTTCGAGATTCCTGCGATTCTCACCCAAGGCCAAAGTTCCCTCAATATCAATATCGACTACGACAATACCGGCGGGACGGCATGGACCGAATATGACTACTGGGCGTATTCCTACCTCGATATCGACGACACTCCGTCCACGACCACCGCGTCTCCGGGTGGGGGATCTTCCAACTTTTCCCGGACCTGTGGCTCGCCAAAATGCTATCCCTGGGAAAAAACCGGACCTGGTGGATGGTCTCAGAGTCAGGCTTTGCAGTAATTATCGACTGGAGACGAGAGGCAAGTGGCCCACATGCACCCTTGCCAACAAGATCGGCAATGACCCAGTGCTCCTCCCTCTGCTGGATGTCCTCAACGCGTAAAGCAGTCAATTCCGCCCGGCGTAGCCCACAGCCCAGTAGAATCGCCAGTGTGGCATAGTCGCGCTTGTCTCGAAGACTCGAGCCGTCCGCCGTTAGTAAAAGGCGCTTGCCTTGCTCCACAGTAAGCCAATTGCCAACAGGAACCCCCAATCGCTTGGCACCCTTCACCCGTCGAATCCCAGCAGCCAGGTCTGCACTGAGCAGACCGCAATCGGCAGCCTCGTACGCCAATCTCCGAACTGCAGCCAGCCGCAGGTTGATGGTGGTTGAAGCGTAGTACCGCTGTTCCAAAGATATTCGGTACCGGGTGACCACAGTCTTGTTGAAAGCGAGCCTCGGTTCCGAGCAATACCATTCGATGAATTCCCGGATCGCATGATCGTAGGTTCGTTGCGAACTTAGTGACATCAGGCTGTTCAGAACTGCTGCCTTGGATTGCTCAAGATCGGGGAGCCTCAGAATCGATTTAGGGGTTCGTTTGCACTTCAACTTGCTCTTTGCCATCGATACGGTCTCCAATTGCCGTGGCAAACAGCATGATCCAGATTGCCAACTCGGTCTATCAAACCCTGGGGTGTTTGTGGTTACTCATTCCGACAACAGGCATTCAACTTCTCATTTTCTGTCACTCGAAACAACCTAAGATCGAAGGGCTGGACAAGTCATCCCGCTCGAATGGATGCTCAACGACGTCCGCAGTTACGTGAATTGGCCGCACTCCCTTACCCTGGCAGAATCTTTCGCAACTCCCGCTCGCGCAGCCAGGTGAAGATCACCGGGGTCACAATCAGCACATGAACCAGCGAGCTGAGCATTCCTCCCAGCACCGGAGCGGCGAGTGGACGCATGAACTCCGCGCCGGTGCGCGTGGACCACATCAGCGGCAACAGGCCGGCCACCACTGTTGCAACGGTCATCACCTTGGGGCGAAGGCGCAGTAGTGCGCCCTCCATCACCGCCGCGTGCAGGCCGTCGATTGTAAGTTGGCCGTCGGCGGCTGTATGGCGTGCGACCGCCTCTTTGAGATAGATGACCATCACGACCGCGGTCTGCACCGCAGTTCCAAAGAGCGCGATAAAGCCGACCCACACCGCGACCGAGAAGTTCAGCCCCAGCAGCTTGACCAGAAAGACTCCGCCGCTGAGAGCAAACGGAACGGCCAGCAGAACGTGCGCAGCCTCCTTCGCGGAGTTGTAGGTGCGATAGAGCAGGGCGAAGATCACAAGCAGAACCATGGGGATCACCAACTCCAGTCGCTTGCGCGCGCTGATCTGGTTCTCATACTGGCCGCTCCACTCGACGAAGTAGCCCGGCGGCATCTGGACCTGCTGGGCCACAGCGCGCTTGGCCTGATCGACAAAGCCGCCAACGTCGCGGCCGCGCACATTCAGCAGCACAGCTCCGCGCAACAGGCCATTTTCGCTGCTGATCATCGACGGCCCCATTGTGGTATTGATCTTCACCACTTCGCTGAGCGGTACCTGCGCGCCATTACTGCCGGTAACGAGAACTTCGCCTAGTTGCTGCGGGTTCTCACGGAAGTCGCGCGCGTAGCGAACGCGCACGGGGAAGCGCTGACGGCCCTCGATGGTGGTGGTCAGGTTCTTTCCGCCGATCGCGGTTTCGATCACGTCCTCCACATCGGCCACATTCAGGCCGTAGCGGTCCGCCGCCGCGCGGTCCACCGTCATCTCCAGATACGGCGCGCCCGTTGTGCGTTCGGCGTATAGATCGACCGCCCCAGGAATTTGCTGCACGACCCCCTTGATCTCCTCAGACTTCTGCTCGATCACGCGCAGGTCGGGGCCGAAGACCTTGATGCCGATCTGCGTGCGAATGCCGGTGGAGAGCATGTCGATGCGATTGCGAATAGGCTGCGTCCAGATATTCGTCACGCCGGGGATCTGTAGCTCGTCGTCCAATCGCGCGAGGATCGCGTCCTTCGTCAGTCCCTTCGGCCACTGGTCCTTCGGCTTGAAAGTGATGGTGGTCTCGCTCATGTTGACGGGCGCGGGATCAGTGGATGTCTCGGCGCGTCCCACCTTGCCGACCACCATAGCAACCTGTGGGTCGGCGGAGATGATCGCGTCCTGCTGGCGAAGAATCTCTGTCGCCTTGGTCAGCGAGATGCGCGGATCGGTGATGGGCATGAACAGCGCCGTCTCCTCATCGAGCGGAGGCATGAACTCCGAGCCGATCGTCGTCGCCGTGTAGAGCGCGGCACAGAAGAGGGCCAACGCGATCGTCAGCGTGATCGCCCGATGACGCAGCGCCCAGCTCAATGTGGGCCGGTAGATGGCGCGCAGCGCGCGCATGATCGGGTTCTCCTCCTCGTGATGCAGCTTGCCGCGAATCAGGAATGTGCAGAGTACCGGAACCAGCGTGATGGCCATAATAGTGGAGCACAGCATGGCGAATGTCTTGGTGAAGGCCAGCGGGTGAAACATCTTGCCTTCCATTCCGGTGAGCGCAAAGACCGGAACGAAGGCCAGAATGATAATGACCATGGCGAAGGAGATGGGTCGGCCCACCAGGCGCGCGGCGTTCAGCGTGATCTCCCAGATGTGCTCGCGATAGTTGCCGTGCTCATGCTCATATTGTTCGGCCTGGCGGATGACGTTCTCCGTCATAACAATGCCCGCGTCCACCAGCACTCCTATGGCGATGGCGATGCCGCCCAACGACATGATGTTCGATGAGATGTCCATGCCCCTCATGAACAAAAATGCGCCAAGCACAGCCAACGGCAAAGGAATCGTCACCACTAGAATGCTGCGGAAGTGCCAGAGAAAGAGAATGTGCGCCAGCGTTACCAGCAGGATCTCTTCGATCAGGGCGTGTCGCAGCGTGTCTACCGCGTGGTCGATGAGGATGCCGCGGTCATAGAAGGGGACGATCTTGACGCCCGCGGGAAGACCGGGCTGGATCTCGTCGATCTTCACTTTGATGGCCGCGATCACCTCGCGCGCGTTGGCCCCGTAGCGGATGATGACGACTCCGCCGACCGCCTCCTTGCCATCTTTATCGAGCACGCCGCGGCGGAACTCCGGCCCAAGTTGCACGCTGGCGACATTACCCACCGTGACGGGCGTGCCGTTATAGGCGCCAAGAGAAATGTCTTCGATGTCCTTTAGACCGCCGATCAGGCCGATACCACGCACCATGTCTTCGGTGCTACCCACCTCCATCACCTTCGCGCCCACGTTGTTGTTGCTGCGCTCCACCGCGCCAACCACGTCCTTCAGCGCAATGTTGTAGGCGCGCAGCTTCATCGGATCGAGGTCGATCTGATACTGCTTCACAAAGCCGCCGACGCTGGCCACCTCCGCAACCCCGGGCACGGAGTTGAGCTGGTACTTGATGAACCAGTCCTGAAGCGAATGCAGCGTTCCGCTGTCGTATGGGCCTTCGACTGTGTACCAGAAGACCTGGCCCACGCCGGTCGCGTCCGGCCCCATCATCGGCGTCACGCCTGCAGGCAGAAAGCTGCCGGCAAGGCTCAGCCGCTCCAGCACACGGGTGCGCGCGAAATAAATGTCCACCGAATCCTCGAAGATGACGTTGACCATCGAGAAGCCGAAGGACGATTCCGAGCGCACCGTACGTACATGCGGGAGACCCTGCAGATTAACCGTGAGCGGGTAGGTGATCTGGTCCTCGACCTCCTGCGGGCTGCGTCCTGCCCAGTCGGTGAAGACGATCACCTGGTTCTCGCTGAGGTCGGGGATCGCGTCGATGGGCGTGCGCAGCAGCGCCCAGTAGCCGCAGCCCGCCAGCACAGCATAGGCGACCAATACCATCCAGCGGTTCTTTAGCGAGAACTCGATCAGTCGGTTAATCATTGGCAGCTCCTACTTTGCGCTGAGGTGTGTGCGGAACGTTGCGATGACCGCGCCGTTCTTGCGCGCTTCGACGGTCACGCTCCACGAGCCCGACATTCCCGGCTGCCCCTTGCCCACATACATCTGCTTGCTGGCCGACCACGGCAGCTCAAACGTGCGCCTCATCTCCGGCATGCCCATCGCAGGCATCGCAGGCATCACCAGCGTGACCGTGACGTGTCCGTCAGTGATTGGCTTTCCATCTGGACCGGATACCGTGGCGTTGAAGAGGTTGTCGACGCCAGCCTTCAGCGGAGTGTCGGTTTGGAGGTTGATCTTTGCAGTAGTCGCGGCGCTGCTTCCGGATGCCAGAGTTGGCGCGGAGGAGCTTGCTGCGCTCGCCGCGAACTCCTTTGACCCTCCATACATTCCCGACATGCCACTGCTGAGATGTGCCTGCGAATCGATCAGGAAGTTTCCGCTGAGCACAACTTTGTCGCCGCGTACGAGCCCGCTTGTCACCGGAAACAAATCTTCGGAGGGTGCGCCAATCGCCACTTCGCGCGCTTCAAAGATTCCGTTGGGCCGTGCGAGATAGACGATCTTCCGTGTCCCCGTGTCGAGCACGGCAGAGCGTGGCACAACGATCGATTCGGTTGAGGCGCGGCTGATAAATGTCGCGTTGATAAACATGCCGGGCAACAACCTCATGCCCGGATTGGCAACATGCACATGGACGGGGACGGTGCGTGTCTGCGGGTTGGCCTGCGGTTCGATGAAATCCACATGCCCGTGCAGCGTGCGATTGGGCAGTGCCTCGGAGGTGATCTCCACCTCCTGCCCGCGACGAATCTGCGGCAGTTGGTCCTCGTAGATATCGGCCTTGATCCACACCTGACTGAGGTCGGCGACGGTGAACAACGTGTCGCCCGCGTTGACGTACTGCCCCTGCGTCACTTTGCGTTCCACCACGCTTCCCGACGCAGACGCATAGAGCGTCGTGTGTGGCACGCCGCCCGTCTCCGGCGCGTCGATCTGCTCCTTGTTGACGCCCCACAGCTCCAGCTTGCGTTGACTCGCAGTCACCAGCGCATCAGCCTGCGCGCGTGCACCGGCATCGTCTGAGTCTCGCAGTTGCTTACGGTTCTCCTGTGCCAGCCGGTAGTCCTCGACCGCCGTCGCCACCTCCGGGCTGTAGACATCCGCCACCGCCTGGCCGCGCCGCACACTCTCGCCCGTGTACTGCACGTAGAGCTTGTCCACTCGGCCACCGATGCGCGCGCTCACCGCGGCAAGTTGCGCCTCCGGCTGCTCCACGCGCCCAAACGCGTCGATGTCCGTCTTCAACGCCGCCGTGCGGACCTCGGCCACCTGGACTCCTGCGGCCGTAATCTCCGCCGGAGTCAACTCCAGCGTTGTGCCCGGCTGCGTGCCTTGGTCTGTACTTGGTTGCGCTGTTGCCGCAGGCTGCTTTATCGCCGACGAAGTCGTTTCCGCAGCGTAGGTGTGGTGTCCACTGACGATCAGGATGGCAACAGCGAGTGCGGCAACAACAAGCCCAGTGCCGGTTCCCATCGCGAATAATTTCTTTTCATTGGCAGTCATTTGCTTGTCCTCTCGATGTTGAAGTTGGGAATGTCAGTGTTGGATTGAGCTGGATGGACGTCGGGCAAAGCCGCGCCAATCGCGCGCTCTAGTTGTGCGCTACCCGCGTCTTCTTCCGAGAGCGCCTTATAGGTTTTGCCGCGAATGTCGAGCAACAGATTCTGGCTGTCGATCAGGTTCGTGAACTCGCCGCGGTTGTTCTGGTACGCGGCCGTCGACGCTTTGAAGGCAGCCTCGGCCTGCGGCAGCAGCGTGTCGCGATAGAGCTTCACACGACGTTGCGCGGATTGCACAGCAATCTCTGCCTGGCGAATTTCAAGAAAGACGGAAGACGTACGCGCATCGAGTTCAGCCTGAACTACATCGGTCGCCGCATCGGCCTGTTTTGCCTCGCCATCATGGCGTGCTCGGTTCAGCGACGGAAGGTTCATTGTCAGCTCGGCCATGTACGCGCTGCGGGAGAATGAGCCCGTCGGCATCAGCATGTATCCTGCGGCAATGGTAAGGTCGGGCTTCATCGCAAGCCGAGCCAAACGTCCCTCGTCGCTGGATTTCGTGATCTGTTTGCGCAGAGCAGCAAGCTCCGGGCGGTGCTCGATGGCCAGCCGCTCCAGCTCCTCGATGGGAGGCAGCGTCTCGGAGCTTCGATAGCTGCCCGCGATCTCCACCGACTCATCCGGCGAGCGGCCCATCAGCTCATTCAACTGCGCACGCGAGCCATCGCGCTGCTCTTCCAGTTCGATCAGATGTTCGCTCAGCCGGGTCAGGGCCATCTGCGCGCGCAATACATCGGCCTGCGGGACCTTGCCGGTGGTGTACTCCGCCAGCACCGCAGAAAGTGCCTGATTCAACATCGCGGCCTGCTCGTTGTGCAGCTTCATCTCATCGGCGTTGCGCAGCAACGCGGCACAGGCTTCGCGCACACTGGCCGCAACCTCCTGCCGCAAGCTCTCCAACTCATCCGAGGCAACCTCCACGTCGTCCCCGGCAATCTTCCCACGCAACTCTCGCTTTTCCTTGCCGGGAATGGTCTGCTGCAACGAGACCATCAACTGCGCCTGATTCAGGTCCCATGGCTTGCTGATCGGCGTGTCCCAATCGCGCACCATCAGCATGGGATCGTCCAGGCTGCGCGCAGTCGTAGTCTTCATCTGCGCCAGCGACAAGCGTCGCACCGCGGCGTGAATCTCGGGATTGTCTGCGAGCGCATCCTCAACCGCCTGCTCGACAGTGAGCTGTTCCGCCACAGGCGCAGCATCCGGAACACGATCAGAAACGGCAGGCAGAACAGGACTGGAACCGAGAGCTGAAGTAGCCTGACCCCGGCATCCGATAGACGATGCAATCGACAGCGCCAGCACAGCCGGCGCCAACACATAGATATTCTTCACTCTTCAACTCCGGTAAACAGACAGGAGGAGATGGCCCGGGACGCACCAATGCGCACACCGGAGGACCACGGAGAAGAATGAAGTTTTAGATTCTTAAGTTGAAGATGCCAGGAGGGGGAGACTGCGAAGGAAGGACAATCGCAAACACGCCCACGCGTGACACGGAGCTGTCACTGGCTGGCAGAGACACCTGCGTGGCGGCCATCTGTGTAATACCAGAGAACGTCGCAGTCACAACCGCAGGAGGAACCTGCGGGCTGGCCGTGCAGCAGCTTGCTTTGGCCGGTGCGCAAGGCATACTCATTTGCGAACAGCAACAATGCGTCGCGTGCTGTGCCGGAAGCATGCACGTCCCAACCGAGAACAGCAGCACGCCCATCAGGGCGACTACAACCGCTGTCCGTTGGCTGAGTCCACGCAACATGCTATCAGCTTACCATCTACGCAAATTCCCGTCGTGACCTACATCACAGGCTGCTATTAGGAGGGCTGCACTGGAGATTGTGGGAGAGTAACGAGCAATGCGGACTGAACCCTTGATGAACATTTCCATCTCAAACTTTGTGGACGGCAAGAAGCTTCGTTCGTTGGGATAGGAATTCGGTAACCATAACAAAACAATTTGTTAGTTTCAATATGATGAGATCGGTAACTGGAAGTCGGCCAGTGTCTAGCGATGCGTCCCCTCCGGATCAGAGCCGGATCTCAGTTGACGCAGCAGGCATTGCGCAAACTGAGTCACTCAAGGGTTCTGCCTTTAGTGATGGAGAGTTCTCGGTTACAGAAAAATCCGAAAGTAATTGTAATTCAAACAGATAGATCGAGTGGAAGGTAGACCCTTCTAGGCGTCACAATGAGATAACCCGCGACCGAGTGGTTTCATCGCTACCCACCGGTATATGACACGGCTGAGAATTCTGTAAAGGATCTCCTAGCTTTACTGCTCAGGACAGGTGCCAGCCCGCCTGAGCTTGGTTACGGTTTAGGGTCACCACCCGCCGTCTCTCCCTAAACGAGGGCACAAACGAGGGCACAATAAGGAATCCGATCGTTCCTTTATGTGCCCATTCATTCCCTTAGCTGCTCAGTAACTACAAGATTCTAATATAGTTGACATCTTGAAACGGTAGAGGTCAGGAGTTCGAGTCTCCTCGTGTCTACCATATTTTCAATCACTTGCAGGCCAATCCTGGGTCCAATAAGAAAAGCGTGGGTCCATAAAGGTCCAATCGCCTTTATGCGGCCTTCGCTCCGAGCGATCAGCAGATGCGGGGTAGCTGCTCGCCGAACATCACGTCGAGCACGCGCGTGCCGCCGATCTCAGTCTTCATCAGGACCATGCCGGGGTGAGTGTCAACCGCCTCGCCGATGACGGCGGCGTTCGAGCCAAGCGGATGCTGCCGCATTCGATGGAGTACGGCTTCCGCCATCTCTGGCACAACGAAAGCAAGCAACTTCCCTTCGTTGGCGACATATAGCGGATCGAGGCCGAGAACTTCGCAGGCGCCTTTAACAGACTCCCGTATGGGGATGGAACGCTGGTCAATGACGATGCCAACATTGGCGCGACTGGCGATCTCATTGAGGGTGGTTGCGACGCCGCCGCGGGTGGGGTCGCGCATGGTGTGGATGAAATCGCGACGCTGAGTTGAGGTTGAGGTGGAGAGCATCGTAATGACAAGCTCGTTGAGCGAAGCACAGTCGCTCTCAATTGCACCCTCAAACTCGAGACCTTCCCGCTGCGACATGATCGTCATGCCGTGGTCGCCGATGGTGCCGCTAAGAATGATCTTGTCACCCGGACTGGCCTGGTCGGCGGAGATGTTGACATCATTCTCGATGATGCCGATCCCCGTCGTGGTAATGAATATCTGATCGCCCTTGCCCCGGTTGACCACCTTGGTGTCGCCCGTGACGAGTTGGACGCCGGCCTCGGCGGCGGCGGCGCGCATCGACTCGACCACACGGCGAAGATCGTCCACCGCGAGACCTTCTTCGAGGATAAATGCGGCCGAGAGATATAGCGGCCTTGCGCCACTCATCGCCAGATCGTTCACTGTTCCGTGGATTGCGAGCCTGCCAATGTCCCCGCCGGGAAAGAAGATGGGCGTGACCACAAACGAGTCCGTGGTGAAGGCAAGACGCAGGTCCCCGATTTTGAGTACGGCCTGGTCGTCCATTTTGTCGAGCGTGGGATTGCGGAAGGCGGGCAGAAAGATTTTCTCGATGAGGTCGGCGGTCAGCTTGCCCCCGCTGCCGTGGCCCAGCACAATCCGCTTGTGGTCGAAGATGGGGATTGGGCAGGAACCGAACGGCGCAGATGCTGGAACGATCTCCGGACCACTAGCTCCCAGGATTTTGGAGGTTTCATCAGCGGTTGGCATGGACATTTTCCGTTTCACTGTTCGCTGGGCGTAACGGATCGGACCCGTGGGGACTTAGGTGACGACCATAAGTGTAGTAGGCGGCGCATGCTCCTTCGGCTGAGACCATGGTGGCGCCGAGCGGGCGTTGCGGTGTGCAAAGGGTTGCAAAGGCCGGGCAATCATGCGGCTTCTTGAGGCCGCGAAGGATCTCGCCACTGATGCAGATCTCTGGCTCGTGCGGCGCAATCGCGGCCACGTCGAAGAGCTTCTCCGCGTCGTGGCGCGAGAACTCGTCGCGCAGATGGTAGCCGCTCATGGGAATCGTGCCGATGCCGCGCCACTTGCGGTCGCCGACCTCGAAGACTGTGCCGATAAGCCTCTGCGCGGCCCGGTTCCCCTCACAATTGAGAATGCGGGAGTATTGATTCTCGACGGTCGCGCGGCCCGACTCCAGTTGCCGGATCGTCATCAGCGTGCCTTGCAGGATGTCGAGCGGTTCAAAGCCGGTGATCACAATGGGAACGTGGTAGCGGGCGCTGATGGGATCGTACTCCCGGTATCCCATGACGGCGCAGACGTGGCCAGGACCAAGAAAGCCCTGGACACGGTTGCCGGGTGCCTCGAGGATGGCTTCGAGCGCAGGCGGGACCAGCACGTGGGAGACGAGCAGCGAGAGATTGTTCAGGGATTCTTCGCGGGCCCGCCAGGCGAGCATGGCGTTAGCCGGAGCGGTTGTCTCAAAGCCAATAGCGAAAAAGACGACGTGCTTCTCCGGGTTGGCGCGGGCAATCTTGAGACACTCAAGCGGCGAATACACGACGCGAACATCGCCGCCAAGCGACTTGATGGTGAAAAGGTCCCCTTCGGAGCCGGGCACGCGCAACATGTCTCCGAACGAACAGAAGATGACATCAGGCAAGCGTGCGATGGCGTGCGCTTTGTCGATCATCTCCAGCGGCGTAACGCAGACGGGACAGCCCGGCCCGTGAACCAGTTCCACCCCGGCAGGCAGCAAGTAGTCGATGCCATGCTTGACGATGGAGTGGGTCTGGCCGCCGCAGACCTCCATCACGACCCAGGGACGCGTCAGGGTTCGCCGTATCTCGTCGACGATCTGGGCCGCAATTGCTCCGTCGCGATATTCGTCGACATATTTCATCCGTCAGTTGCCCCCAGGGTCAACTTTGACCGGTACGAACTGGGTCCGCTCATCAAGTTCATCGTCCACGGGAGCTTCCAGTTCTGTCAGTTGGCCGAGCTCCCGCAGAGCCTGGTACGTGCGTTCCGCCTCAGCTTCGTCGATCCGGCTCAGGGCGAAGCCGACATGAACCAGTACGTACTCACCGGCCTGGACCTCGGGAACGTATTCGAGGCAAGCTTCGCGGACGACACCGCCGAACTGGACCTTTGCCATGTGAAGGCCATGCTGGTCGAACGTGCTGAGAACCTTGCCGGGAATGGCGAGACACATGCTGGACTCCTCTTAACTGCGAACGATCACCCTAAAAGTCAGCCTCCGGTATGGAGGAGTTCATCGACGATGACGGCCTGTCCAAGCGAGATTCCGCCGTCGTTTGCGGGCACCGCAGCATGAAGAAATACTTCAAAGTCGCGGAGCCGTAACTCTACCACTGTTCGACGCAACAGGTACAGGTTCTGGAAGGTCCCGCCGCTGAGGCATACGCGACGCAGACCGTTAGACAATCTGATTCGCGAGCAACCCTCTACGATGGCTGCGCTCAGCGTATTGTGGAAGCGCGCGGCGATCTCTGAAGTGGGGCGCCCCGCGGTGATTGCTTTGACGATAGCGACGATCGTGGCACGCAGATCAACAATCATGATGTCGCTTGACGGCCCGCCTGCTTGCAGATCGAAGGGATAGCTGCCGGCAATGTCCGGTGCGGCGGCCGTTTCCAGCGCGATGGCTGCCTGAGCTTCAAAGGTAACCTCCGAGGCCAGACCGAGCAGCGCGGCCACCGCGTCGAAGAGCCGGCCTGCGGAGGATGTTTCGACAGTCTGGATGCGCTTGGCGAGCATCGCATCGACAAGCTCGAACTGCCTGGACGGGATCGAATCGAAACACGTCAGGTGCGGAAGGCTCCCTGCGCCGAATGCGTCGCGCAGATAGCTCAGGGCCATGCGCCAGGGCTGGCGAACCGCCGCGTCCCCGCCCTGCAGCGCGACGTAACGCAGATGCGCGCGCCGGGTGAATTGCGAGAGGCTTGCGACAAGGAATTCGCCGCCCCAGATGCACCCGTCGCTGCCGTAGCCGGTGCCGTCGAAGGCGACGCCAATCACCTCCCCGCCCAGGTGATTCTCGGCCATGCAACTGGCGATGTGGGCGTGATGATGCTGAATGGCGAACCTGCGTTCAATCCCCGAGGCGAGCGCCATGCGCGTACTCCTGTATCCAGGGTGAAGATCATGGGCCACTGCGCATGGCTCTACCCTGAAAAGGCTCTGCATCCGCGCGAGCGTTTCCTGGAAGAACTCCTCGGTCTCGAAGTTCTGAAGGTCGCCGATGTGCTGGCTCAGAATGGCATGGCGTCCTTTCGTGAGGCAAAACGTGTTCTTCAACTCACCCCCGAATGCGACCAGTTCCGACACGGTGCGACCGAGGTCGATCGCGTGGGGGACGTATCCGCGCGAGCGCCGCAGAACGCGTTCACGACCCTCGAAGGTGCGAACCACCGAATCGTCGACACGCATGGCGATGTCGCGATTATGAAGAAGAAACCAATCGGCAACGCTGTCGAGCTGTTGCATCGCCCGGCTGTTCGAGACCACGATAGGCTCTTCGCCCCGGTTGCCGCTGGTCATGACAAGAGCCGGGAACTCCGAAGCCTGGTCTGGCGAGTCGCTGAACAATAGGTAGTGCAGCGGAGTGTACGGAAGCATGATGCCGACCGTATTGTTGCCGGGAGCGATTCCAGCGGCTATCGGTGCTGTTGGGATGCGCGGCATGATGACAATGGGCCGCCGCAGATGAAGCAGAGCGGCCTCATCGCCGGAAGAGACTTCGCAGAGCAATTTAACCGCGGCAAGGTCCCGGACCATGAGGGCGAATGGCTTGGGGGGTCGCTGCTTGCGCCTGCGCAGCTCGGCGACGGCTGCCTCGTTGGCCGCATCGCAGGCGAGCAGGAAGCCGCCCAGACCTTTGATTGCCAGGATTTCGCCTTCATGCAGAAGCACCCTTGCCTTGTGCAAAGTCTCAAGTGAGTTGCGTCCGGTAAATAAGTCTGCTCCGAGAGGTTCGCCACGACCCACCAGTGCAAGCGAAGGCCCGCACACAGGACACGCATTGGGTTGGGCGTGAAAGCGGCGGTCCGCAGGGTCGGCGTACTCCGCCGCGCACGCCGGGCACATCGTGAAGCTGGCCATGGTGGTGGAGGCGCGGTCATAGGGAACGTCACGGATAATTGTGTAGCGCGGGCCACAGTGAGTGCAGTTGGTGAATGGGTAGCCGTAGCGGCGGTTGAGTGGATCGCCCACGTCGCTCCAACATGCATCGCAGGTACCCGCGTCGGGCGAGACCAGGGCAAATTCGCCAAGCTGTCCATTGCTGGGCAGGATGGAGAAGACGGCGTCACCACGAGGTTCGATCTCGCAGACGGAAACTCCAGCAAGTTCGGCTAGATGCGGGGGATTTGCGCTCAATTCCCTCAGAAAAAGATCGACTGCGGCGAGTTCGCCTTCGATTTCGATGGTGACCCCGGCCGATGTGTTGAACACGGCACCGGTAAGCGACAGCGACTGCGCCAGTGCGTACACAAATGGCCGAAAACCTACGCCCTGCACAATCCCCTTCACATGAATGAGTCTGCGTACTGCCGGCGCGATGGGGAGTGTGGCCATGGTGGGGGTCAGTGCAACTGAAGCGGAACCGGCGCATCCTGCCGCGCTTGGGCCATACGATGTTTCATCCAGGCGAGCCATGCATCCAGCCCTCCTTCGGCCGTCGAGGACGTGCGCACGATCTCGATGCCGGGATGCACCAGCCGCGCATTCGCCTCAACCACCTCCGCACTGAAGGGCACATAGGGCAGCAGGTCAATCTTGGTGAGGATGAAGAGGTCCGACTTGAAAAATATGGATGGATACTTGAGCGGTTTGTCGTCGCCCTCGGTCACGCTCAGCAGCACAATCTTCGAGGCCTCGCCCAAATCGTAGCTCGAGGGGCAGACAAGATTGCCGACATTTTCGATGAACAGCAGATCGATCTCATCCAGGTCCCACGCTGCCAGATGCTTTTCAATCATGCGGCCGTCAAGATGGCAGGTACCGCCGGTCGTGATTTGCTGCACGGGAAAGTCGTACTGCGCCAGCCGGCGCGCATCGTTATCTGTCTGTATATCTCCCGTGAGTACGCAGACACGCGTCGCTGGATCGAAGCTGGCCAGCGTGCGCTCCAGCAGTGCCGTCTTGCCCGACCCTGGTCCGCTGATCAGGTTCAGGCAAAGCACGCCGTGTGAGCGGAATCGTTCCCGAAGAGATTCGGCAATAATCTGATTCTCACTCAGCACCTTTGACTTCAATGGCAGGCGTTCCACTGGTCTCTACCTCCAGATAATCGAAATCCAGTTCGTCCCCGCTACTCAGCGTGGTGTTGCACCCTGCACACCTCGGGCAGTGCGCATTGTATTCCACAACTGCAAACTCTTTGCCGCAGTCGTTGCAGATGCGGCGCTGCGGACAGACCTGCGCATCCAGTTGCAGGCCCTCCCATTCCGTACCTCGTACCACCGACTCGAAACAGAAGCTGAGTGAATCCACATCGACCGCCGCCAGTTCTCCAATGCGCAGGCCTACGCGCGTTGGCCGCGCCCCGGGATAACTCACCAACTCCTTGCGTACGGCCTCCAGAATCGATTCCGCGATGGAGAGCTCATGCATGACTAGACCCCGTGCCGCTCTTACTGCGATGCCGTGTCAGCAATCGTCTCATGACGCCACTGCTCACGTACCTTGCGCGGATTCTCGCGCATGCTCTATCTGCGACGAGAGTAGTGGATACCAGCCGATGTTAATGTGATGTACATCACAATTACATTCTTCGTCACATTGCACCAATCGAATGTGACGGCGGTCACATTCACCGGTTGCTCGCGTGGAGTAGCTTCGCGGCATTCGCCGGCGGGT
The DNA here is from genome assembly GCA_003133205.1 of Granulicella sp. The sequence goes on from PKWK01000179.1 coordinate 70,194, forward strand.
TCGCCGGGTGCGAGGCCAACATCGCGCCGTGGCCCAAACGCATCTCACCGGTGCATGCATGAGCGAGCGAGGTCGGCATGGGTCAATCTATTTGGCAATCGATGCAGCAGAAGGGTTACAACCGCAGAGACTTTTTACAGTTCTGCGCTGCGGCCGCAACCGTAGCTGGTCTGGGGCGCACTGGCGTGAGCCAGGTCGCAGCGGCCTTCGAGAAGGCGGAGAAGCCCGCCGTGGTGTGGCTGCACTTTCAGGAGTGTACCTGCTGCAGCGAGTCGTTCCTCAGGGCCTCGCACCCCATCGTCCTCGACGTGCTGCTCGACGTGCTCTCGCTCAACTACACCGAGACGCTCCAGGCAGCCGCGGGATTCCAGGCGGAGAAGTGCCTCACCGATACCATCCGCGATCACAAGGGCAAGTACATCGTCCTGGTCGAAGGCGCGGTGCCCACCGGCAAGGACGGCGTCTACTGCATGATTGGCGGCAAGACCGCTGAATCGATCCTGCAAACCGTCGCCAAGGATGCAGCCGCTATTGTGGCGTGGGGCAGTTGCGCCTCCAACGGATGCGTGCAGGCCGCAAAACCGAATCCGACCGGCGCGACGCCGATCTACAAGTTGGTGGACAAGCCGGTGATCAATGTGCCCGGCTGTCCGCCGATCGCCGACGTGATGATGGGCGTGGTGACGCATCTGTTGGTGCTGGGCCAGATCCCCGCGCTGGACGATCTGGGCCGCCCCAAGGAGTTCTACGGTCGCCGCGTCCACGACACCTGCTACCGCCGCGCCAACTACGACGCCGGCCTCTTCGTCGAGGCCTTCGACGACGAGAACGCGCGCAAGGGCTACTGCCTTTATAAGATGGGATGCCGCGGTCCGGTCACCTACAACGCCTGCTCGGTGCTCAAGTGGAACGAGGGCACCAGCTATCCCATCCAGTCCGGCCACGGATGCATCGGCTGCAGCGAGGCGGGCTTCTGGGACAACGGGCCGTTCTACCAGCATCTGCCCTCGTTCCCCGGCTTCGGTGTGGAGAGCACCGCAGATACGGTAGGCACGGTGGTAGGACTCGCCACGCTGGCCGGAGTTGCGGCCCACGCGGTGGTGACCAACATACGCAAGCGGCGCGTGATTGCGGAAGTACACGCTGAAGACCAGAAGGAGTCCTGAGCCATGGCACGCGTCATCGTCGATCCGGTAACTCGCATTGAAGGCCATCTGCGCATCGAGGCAGTGGTGGAGAACGGCGTCATCACCGACGCATTCAGCGCCGGCACCATGGTTCGCGGCCTGGAAAAGATACTCATCGGTCGCGATCCGCGCGACGCCTGGGCCATCACCGAGCGCGTCTGCGGCGTCTGCACCACTGTGCACGCGCTCACCAGCGTGCGCGCCGTGGAGAGCGCTCTGGGCATCACGGTCCCGCCCACGGCCGAGCTGATCCGCAACATCATGATGACCACGCAGTATGTGCAGGACCACGTGATTCACTTTTATCACCTGCACGCGCTCGACTGGGTGGACATCGTCAACGCGTTGAAGGCCGATCCCAAGAAGGCCGCCGAGCTGGCGCAGTCCTTCTCCAAGTGGGATAAAAATACAGCCGCGCATTTCTCCGACGTGCAGGACAAGATCAAGTCCTTCGCCGCCAACGGGCTGGGCATCTTCGCCAACGGCTACTGGGGCCATCCGGCCTACGTGCTGCCGCCGGAGGTCAACCTCATCGCCGTCTCCCACTACCTCGACGCACTGGTCTGGCAGAAGGAGATCATCAAGATTCACACGGTCTTCGGCGGCAAGAACCCGCACCCAAACTATCTGGTCGGCGGCGTGCCCTGCTCCATCGACATGAACGAAGTGGCCGCCATCAACTCCGACCGGCTCAACCTGGTCTCCCGCCTCATCGACCAGGCCGATGAGTTCATCAACCAGGTCTACATCCCCGACGTGCTTGCCGTCGCCTCGTTCTACAAGGACTGGGCGAAGTACGGCGGGGGCCTGACCAACTACCTCAGCTACGGCGAGTTCCCCACCAAGGGCTACAGCCAGATCGATTCGTTCAAGTATCCGCGTGGCGTGGTGCTCGGTCGTGACCTCAGCACCGTACACCCGGTCAATGCGACCGACACGCAGGAGATCAAGGAGTACATCGCGCACTCCTGGTACAGCTACGATGGTGGAGACAACCAAGGCCTTCACCCGTGGGCTGGCGAAACGAACCTCAATTACACTGGCCCCAAGCCTCCCTTCGAGACGCTCGAAGGCTACGAAAAATACTCCTTCCTGAAGACGCCACGCTGGAAGGAGCAGGCGATGGAGGTTGGTCCGCTGGCGCGGCTGATCGTCGCCTACGCCTCCGGTCGCACGGACGTGAAGGACCTGGTGGGCGCGACGTTGGGCAAGCTCAACGTGCCGGTCGGCGCGCTCTACTCCACGCTGGGCCGCGTCGCGGCGCGTGCGCTCGATGCAGCGTTGGCGATGGGCTGGCTCAAGGAGTTCTACGCGGAACTCATGGCCCGCGTGAAGATCAACGAGGTCTCCACCTTCAACGGCCAGCTCTGGGAGCCGAAGACCTGGCCGGAGGATGCAGAGGGAGTTGGCCTGACCGAGGCACCGCGCGGTGCGCTGGCGCACTACATCAAGATTCACAATGGGGCCATCGCGAACTATCAGCTCGTAGTGCCGACCACCTGGAACGGTTCGCCGCGCGACGCCAAACAGCAGCGCTCGTCCTTTGAGCAGGCGCTGATCGGCACGCCCGTAGCCAAGATTGACGAGCCGCTCGAAATCCTCCGCACCATCCATTCCTTTGACCCGTGCCTGGCCTGCGCCGTGCATCTGTACGATCCGCAGGGACGGCACCTCCACCAGGTCTCCTTCGAGTGAGATTGCCATGAGCGCTCCAGACATCGGAATCGGCGCAAGCAGCGGGTCAACGGTCGCACTCCAGCAGCCAGTCGAGTATCGGCGCATCTATGTGTGGGAACTTCCGGTGCGTCTCTATCACGGCATCAACGCAGTCTGCTTGGTTGGTCTCTGCGTCACCGGCTACCTGATCGGCGCGCCCCTCAACGCCATTCACTCGACCGAGGCCTACCAGCAATACTGGTTCGGCTGGGTGCGCTTCCTCCACTTCGCCTGCGCCTTCGTCTGGATCTTCAACTTCGCTGCGCGCATCTACTGGGGGTTTGCCGGCAACAAGTACGCGCGCTGGACCTCCTTCTTCCCGCTCAAGCCCTCGCAGCGGCAGGAGATCGTCGACGTCATCAAGGCCGACGTGCTCGAGACCAAGCTGCACGGCCCCATCTCCACCGGCCACAACGCGCTTGCCGGCCTCATATACTTCTTTACCTTCCTCGCCTTTGTCGCGCAGACCATCACCGGCTTCGCGCTCTACTCCAGCATGAGCAACTCCTGGCTCCCGCGCATGTTCACCTGGATCGTGCCTCTGATGGGCGGCGAGTTCCGCGTCCGCTTCTGGCACCACCTCTTCCTCTGGTTCTTCGTCATCTTTGTCATCGTCCACGTCTACCTCGCCTTCTATCACGACTACANNAGGGCCGCGGCACGGTATCCTCCATCATCGGCGGATGGAAGTTCGAGCGGGATAAGCGTGACAAATCAGAAAAAGCCTGACGAAGCGAGAGATGCGTGACCGATAGTAATCCGAATAGAACTCCGAAAATCCTCGTGCTCGGACTGGGCAACGTCCTCATGGCCGATGAGGGCGTAGGCGTCCACGTCGTCCGCGCCCTTGAATCGCACGCGCTTCCGCCCAACGTCGAGTGTCTCGACGGAGGCACCGGAGGCTTCATTCTGCTGGAGCCGATGCAGCAGGCCGACCGCATCCTCATGATCGACGCCGCAGCCGACGGAAATCCCATCGGAACCGTCACCCGCACCGTGCCTCGCTTCTCGCGCGACTACCCACCCACACTCACCGCCCACGACGTCGGCATCAAAGACCTGCTCGACCTCTTTTACATGCTCGACGGTGGCCGCGAGGTAATCCTTTACGCCATCTCGATCAATCCAATTCAGCAGATATCGCTGGAGCTTTCTTCAGTGATCAAGAAGGCTGCAAACGAGGCGATTGAGCGAATACTTGGGGAATTGGAGCCGCCGGGAGGTTGCTGCCAAATACGGACCAATTGTCGAGAAGAACTTCATTCGTCATGAAGGCATCCACCGGAACATCTCCTTTCAAGCGGACGGGCCCAACTCCCTGCCGATCGGCCACCATCCCAAAAAGCTCTCGATCACAACGAGAAACAGATGGACGAGTTCTGTTGTCGCCCGAGCTCGCCGATATAGAGCAAATCCGCGCCGTCAGCGGCTTCGCACAACAATCATACAGGCTGCGAGTATTTCATATGCGGGGGGTCCGACACTGGCGAGCGGGCGCGGAGACGGCGCGGAGGGATGCAATTTGCGCGCGAGCGATGGCGATGCTTCCGAGTGCCGCAGCGATTCATTGCGCGAACGTCGCGCTTGAGCGAGCGCATCCAGATGGTTTCCTGTTGCAAAAATAATTTCGCGGAAGTAACGATTTTTCTTGACACTGAATTTCATCAAAACTATACATTCGTTAGCTGCATGTTAAGGTCTTGCAGCATCGTTGTCTTATCGATAGGGAGAATAGACACATGGCAACCAAGAAAGCAGCTAAGAAAGTCGTCAAGAAGGCAGCCAAGAAAGCCGCCAAGAAGAAGTAATCCAACCCAAAGGCAAATGCAGAACGGGGGACGCGATGAGCGTCCCCCGTTCTGCATTTGTGCGTTGCCTGTGCGGTGAAGGCCGCGCCGGCGTTGCTTATTGCGCGGTCTTGGGCATGGAGAGATAGCCGGAAACCTTGTTCTTCTCGATGCTGTTGACGACGATCTCGAAGAGGGCGGGGTCCTTGCCGGAGTAGAACTGCACCGGCTCGTCGATGGTCTTGTCCTTCTTCTCGATGTTGCGATCGTCGGAGCTGACGACGAGGCTGAAGCGCGCGCGCTTGTTGTCCACCTTCTCGAGTTTCAGCTTGATGGGGGAGAGCAGCGTCGGTGGCGCGCCCTTCTGCAGGGTGAACTCGACGTAGTTGCGGTCGCCCTTGTGCTTCAGCACTTCGAGCTGATCGTGGTTGGTGGCGATCAGGCCGCTCATCTTGCCTTCGTCTCCCATCATGCTCTGCATCTGGGCCTTGGCGGCGTCGAGGTCGCTTCGAGTGGTGGCGACATCGGTCTTGACTCCGCCGACATCGGTCTTCACGCTGGCGACGTCGCTGGAGACGGCTCCGATCTGCTGCTCGGAGGCCTGCTGCTGCTGCGCCAGTTTGGCAGTCTCTGCGTTCTGAGACTTTTGCGCCGCGATGATGACCGCAGTTCGCGCGTCGATCTGCTTCTGCGTGGCGCCGACGTTCTGGCCGAGGGTGTCGGCGGTGGCGCGCAGCCGCGCGTTGGTGGCGTCGAGACGATCGGTGAGCAGCATATTCGTCTTCTCAGCGGCGGCAAGCCTCTGCTCGGTCGCGTGCTCGGTCGTGGAAAGGTGACCCTGCAGGACGAAGCACCATACCAGTCCGCCGACGCCCAACATAACTGCAACGACGATCGCTGCGATGAATGCTTCCGAGGCGGACCGCTCGGCTACGACGATTGGTTCTGAATCGCTCATGACTGTTTTCCTCTCGCTGTGCTTCCTATTGGACGCTGGGGCGCTGCCGAAGGTTGTACAGCAAAATCGCACCGCGGATGCGCAAGGCCCTAAAGAAACTATAGCTCACGTAACGCCGCCGCCCGAGGCACAGAGAGAAAAGAGGCAGGAGGGTATCTATCTTCGCAAGCCGGAGCTGGGTGCGCGTTCTGCGGCGTGCCTGGCGGTCGGTGGCGGATGGCCTTCCCGATTTCGTGACAAGCGTTTCGCCGCTGCGATATAACCGTACTGAACCTCCATTCCGATTTGCGAAGGTGCGCCTATGTCCGCAGTTCTCCCGTTGAAGGGTCTTGAAGGCATCATTGCCACGAAGTCGTCGATCTGCTGGATCGACGGAGACGAGGGCGTACTGTCCTATCGCGGTATCGACATCCACCAGTTGGCCGAGCACTCGAACTTCGAGGAGACGACCTATCTTCTGTGGTTCGGCGTGCTTCCGACCGCCTCGCAGCTTGCCGAGTTCCGCAAGGAACTGGCTTTTTCACGCGCGCTGAACTGGCGTATCTATGAGTTCCTGCGCAACGTGCCCACCGATGCAACGCCGATGGAAGTGCTGCGCACGGCGGTGAGCCTGCTGTCGCTCTACGACCCGGACGAGAAAGATTCGTCGCATGAGAGCAATGTGCGCAAGAGCTACCGGCTGACCTCGCAGATCGCGATGATCGTGGCCATCTTCGACCGCATCCGCAAGGGCAAGACGATCATCGACCCGGACCGCGGGCTATCGCACTCGGCCAACTTCCTGCGCATGTTGAACGGGGTGAACCCGACGGAGACGGCGACCCGCGCGCTGGACGTTGCGCTGATCCTGCAGGCCGACCACGAGCTGAATGCGAGCACGTTTGCGGCTCGCGTGATTGCATCGACGCTCTCCGACATCCACTCAGCGATCGTGGGAGCGATCGGCGCGCTGAAGGGCCCGCTGCATGGCGGCGCAAACGCTGAGACGATGAAGATACTGAATGCTATCGACGAGACGGGCGCCGACCCAGTGGAGTACGTGAAGCAGATGTTCGAGGAGAAGAAGAAGATCTCCGGCTTCGGCCATCGCGTGTACCGCACGGAAGACCCGCGCGCGACCCACCTGCGGCGAATGTCGGAGGACCTGGGCCGTTCGGCCGGCAATACCAAGTGGTTCGATATGTCGCGCAAGATCGAGCTGTTTGTGAACGCGGAGAAGAAGCTGAACGCCAACGTGGACTTCTATTCGGCCTCGACCTACACCACGCTTGGGGTGGAGATCGATCTATTCACGCCGATCTTCGCCATCAGCCGCATCGCCGGCTGGACCGCGCATGTGATCGAGCAACTCGACGACAACCGGCTGATCCGTCCGCGCGCGGACTACATCGGCCCGCCCTATCCGCAGCCCTACACCCTGATAGAGAAGCGCTAGGGCGCGTTTGCGCGGCGTTGGATGCTGGCCTTGCGGACAAATTGTCTGCCCATGCGCGTGCCCTGCCGGGTTGTTCTCCCTGCACTCCCGCCCTGCTGTAACGGGATGGCCTGCGGTTCTTGGTTCGTGTAGATTATTTGTGTTCCTCAGAGGAGTTTCTCCTTGACCATCTCACGGGCTGGTCTCTGTCAGTTTTCGTCACTCTCCGCCGGTCTCTTCTTCTTTGCATCTCTCGTATTCTTTGCAGCCGTCGTTCCTGCGGGCCGGGCGCAGGTGACCCATGAGCAGGTGGCCGAGGCAAGCGATCTGAACGAATTGGGCGGCCTCAGCGCCGCTGCGATGACCAACGACAGCGGGCCAGCGGGCATCATCCCCGTGGCAAAGGGCTTCAATGTTTCGATGGGCACGACTTCGCAGCATGATTCAAGCAGTGGATGGTCTTCGCTGCTGACTCCGAACGTCGCCTACCGGCTGAACCAGTACATCAGCGTGGACGCGGGCGTCCCGATGTACATGTACATCAACATCGACGCAAACATCGGCACCAGGCCAAGCCGGTGTATGCCTACACGACAAAGAACAATGTCTTCGGGGACACGTCGCTCTCCTTCCACGGCGATGCGAGCGCGTTGACGGTCGATTACAACGGGACCGTTTCGCTGGGCCTGCCTTCGGGCAATACGGACTATGGCCTGGGAGCGGGACAGGTGACGTACAACATTAACAATCATTTCGAGAGGAACTTCGACCTGTTCACGCCCAATATCGAGTTCGGGTTCGGCGACACCAGCGCCTTGGTGAACCAGCGCGTTCTAAAGAGCTATGTCGCGGTGGGACCGATGGCGCACTTCCAGGCCGGGACGGCGGTCAATCTGCCGTTGCGCATGAGCTTCGAGGCGGATGCGTACGAGGAACTGCCGCTGGACAAGAACCTCGTGTATTCGACCACCGGCAGTGGAAAGAAGCAGGTGACGACTGCGACCAACAAGGATCCTGCCGAGGACAACGGCTTCATCACGTCGCTGGACGTCCCGCTGAGCCGTCACGTCACAATGTCGTGGTTCTACAGCAGAAGCCTGCGCGACCACGATGATGTTGGCGGGTTCTCGTTTACGTTTCTGCTGAAGGCCCCGCCGCAGCCGCCCGAGATCCCGTTCTAGAGCGCTTGCGAGGGAATGCGGCTACATTCTGGGCCTGCCTTCGCTGGCGGGCCGCTCCGTATTGGTCAGAAGGCGAGACCGCCAAGTAAACTTAGGGGATGCGGCGCATTTACATGGACGCCAACGCCACAACGCCTGTGCTGCCAGAGGTGGTGGAGGCGATGCGGCCATTCTGGACGGAGCAGTTCGGCAACGCCAGCTCCATCCACCAGCAGGGCCAGCAGGCGCGCGCCGCGGTGGAGCGGGCGCGCGAGTCGGTGGCCGGGCTGCTGGGCTGCCGCGCGGCGGAGGTGGTCTTTACGTCGGGCGGCACGGAGAGCGACAATCTGGCGCTGTTTGGAACTCTTGCGCCGGGCGACCATCTGATCACCAGCAGCATGGAGCACTCGGCTGTGATGCAGGCAGCCGAGGCGCTGGCCGGGCGCGGCATCGAGGTCAGCTTCCTGCCCGCTACACGGCAAGGGGTGGTCGAGCCGAGTGCGCTCGTGTCCGCGCTGCGGCCCAACACGCGGCTGGTGAGCGTGATGCTGGCCAACAACGAGACGGGCGTGATTCAGCCGGTGCGGGAGCTTGCGGAGCTGACCCACGCGGCGGGCGCGCTCTTTCATGCCGACGCGGTGCAGGCGGCAGGCAAGCTGGCGATCGACGGGAAGGCTCTGGGCTGCGATTTGCTGAGCATCTCCGGGCACAAGATGTATGCGCCGCAGGGAGTGGGCGCGCTGTTTGTGCGGCGCAACGTGCGGCTGCGGCCGATCTTCTTCGGCGGCAACCACGAGCGCGGGCGGCGTGCCGGGACGGAGAATGTGGCCGGGATCGTTGGCCAGGGCAAAGCCGCGGAGCTGGCGCGGAGGTGGCTTGCCCAGGGCGAGTCGGGATCGGACAGTCCGCTGGCGCTTGCGGCGTTGCGCGACCGCCTGGAGCAGGGAATCCTTGCGCAGGTGGAGGAGGCGGGCGTCAACGGCGCGGGTGCGGCACGCGTGGGCAACACCAGCAATCTCTACTTTGACCATGTGGAGGCTGAGGCTCTGGTGATTGCGCTGGACCTGAAGGGGCTGGCGGTATCGGGCGGGTCAGCGTGCCAGTCGGGCTCGACCGAGCCGTCGCATGTATTGCGGGCGATGGGGCTGAGTGTGGCGCGCGCGCGAGGCAGCGTGCGGATCTCGCTGAGCCGGATGACGACCGAGGATGAGGTGGAGTGCGCTCTGGCGCTGCTGCCTGCCGCCGTGGCGCGGCTGCGGAAGTTAAGTCCGGCCTGGCGCAAGGCCGCCGCTCTCCACGAGTGACAGCCTTTGCCTCACAGGTACCAGGGGATGTTGACGACGATGATGCGCTGTTTTCCCTTGAGCAGAAGAAGCAGCTTGAGCATCTGCACGCGCTGGTTGTGCAGCAGGTACTCCCACCAGTGGCGGACGACGAGCTCAGGCAGAAGCACGGTGATCTTGCGGTCCGGGTTCTGCTGCTCCAGTTCCAGGATGTAGTCCATCAGCGGGTTAATGATCAGACGGATACTGGAGTGCAGGGTGACGAGTTCCGGCTCGTGCAGGCCTTGGTCCCGGATGGGCTTGAGGACGTTCGCCTCCCAGACGTTGTCGAGCGTCTCCTCGCCGTCGGCGCCGATGACGTTGACGACTTTAAGATCCTTGGAGAGCAACAGGCCGAAGCGCAGGGCCTTCTCGGTCATGCGGTCCCATCGCGCCATGGGGATGACCACCAGTGGCTGCTGCATGTTGGTCAGGTTGAGCGGGGCCATCTCGACGACCTCGCCGTTGACCCGCCTGTAGTGCTTCTTGATGACCACCATCAGAACGATCAGTGTGGGCACCAGAAGCGCGGTGATCCATGCGCCGGAGCTGAACTTGGCGACCAGCACGATGATGGTTGTGATTCCGGTGGCGATGGCTCCGGTGCCGTTGACGAACATGTGCCAGTGTCGGCCCTTGTGCTTGTCCCCCTGCTTCTTCCAGTGGATGACCATGCCAGCCTGGGACAGGGTGAAGGCGAGGAAAGCGCCGATGGCGTAGAGCGAGATAAGGAGGTCGACGCGGCCTCTGAAGGCAATCAGGAGGATTGCGGTCATTGTGGTGAGGGCGTAGATACCGTATGAGAAGAGCAGTCGCCGTCCGCGCAGGACGAAGACGTGGGGCAGGAAATCGTTGAGGGCGATGGCGCGCGTAAGGCGGGGAAAGTCGGCGAAGGCTGTGTTGGCGCTGAGGCAGAGTGCAAGGAAGACAGACCACATGGTGAAGTGGAAGAACCAGCCTCGTCCGAAGACGGCCATGACAATGAGGCTGAGCAGACTCTGGTAGCCTGGCAGGTCCTGCTCCATGGCCATGATGCCGTACTTCTTGGCCAGCCATGAGATGCCGAAGAGGAGAATGATCAGGATGCCGATGATGACCGACAGCGTGCGCTGTGCATTCTTGGCTCTTGGGTCGCGGAAGGCCATCACTCCATTGGAGACGGCTTCGACGCCGGTCATGGCGGCGCAACCGTTGGAGAAGGCCTTCATCAGAAGCCACAGGCTCAGAAAACCAACCGTTGCAGGCAGCGCATGCGGCATCTCTGTCGCAGCCACAGGGTGTCCTCCGGACTTGAAGACGTGAAGCGCGCCGATGGCGATGGTGACCAATAAAGTACCGACGAAGAGGAAGGTGGGGATGATGAAGGCGGCGCCGGTGTCCTTGACGCCGCGCATGTTGACGATGGCCAGCACGGCAAGCACGATGAGACAGAGCATGACCGTGTGGGGCAGAAGCCACGGCTGGTCGCTGACGACGGCCTCGATGCCGGCGGAGACGCCGACCGCGGCGGTCAGAATGTAGTCGATCATCAGCGCGGCCGCGGCCAGCAGGCCGGCCCCGATGCCAAGATTTTCCGTGGCCACGGTGTAGGAGCCGCCGCCGCCGGGGTACGCCGCGATGGTCTGGCGATAGCTGAAGAAGACGATGCCCAGAAGCAGAATGATCGCCGAGATGATGGGGACGATATAGTGAACGCCCATCAGGCCGAGCGGGATCAGCAGCGAGAGCGCCGTCTCCGGCCCGTATGCCGCTGAGGTCAGCGCATCGAGGCCAAAGATGGGAATCCCGGCGGATACGCCAATGTGTTCGGCGCGTTCTTCGCTCGTGGCCAAGGGTCTGCCAAACAGGGTATCGGCTAAGGGCTCGCGCATAAATAA
>PKWK01000351.1 GCA_003133205.1 Granulicella sp.
CGGATTACGGCCAAATCACAGAAGTATCGTCGAAAGTCCCGACAACTGTTCGCTGAGTTGGCGCTACCCCGTTTTCAAATAGGATTCCTTCCGTGGAACGGCGACCACTGGTGGAGCGCGACATGCCGCCAAGGGTTTACCGATAGTTGGCGAGAACGAAGAGCTCTTCCCACCCGCAGTCTGTCACAGGGTCCCCAAGTGGCCATCTGGAAGCATCGCTACGCCGCCATCAAGTTAATCGAACAGTATTGTCGCTCGACGGGTTTCGCAGTGCATCCAAAAGGGCACGAAGCTCGAGCAAAGCGTCGGTTGAAGGCTGAGGCGGGCCAAGCGCGAGGTTCGCCGCGTCGGATTGAGTCATCCAGGCTGGTACGGCGACCACGGTTTCATCCGGAAGCTCGCAGAACAGTGTTTCGCCACTCCGTTCACGCGCCTCCTGTCGATGTACCCGGATGCGCTGGCCACACAATGGGTGCCAACGGTAGTACACCGTCACGTAACGATGACGGTATGCATTATGTGAGGGTTTCTCCTGGGACAGCAAAAAGTATGATCGCGAAGGCCACCGGAAACACGGCAGAAATCCCAACGATCGCATTCGATCTGAGCGCGATGAAGAATAGAATCATCGGCAGCTCGGGCGAGCGCCTGCGGGGCGCGCTGAGCATTATCGACGCCGTATCGGGAGGCCGGAGCCTGTGGCTGGCAACCTGTAACTCAATCGCCTCACTTCCGCCCGAATTGCGGCGGCGGTTCACGTTGGGCACCTTCTTCTTCGATCTTCCGGCCCAGGACGAGCGCGACGCGATCTGGCAGATCTATACCTCGAAATACGGCGTGCAGGACAAGCGGCCCAATGACGACAACTGGACCGGCGCGGAAATCAAGGAGTGCTGCCGCAAGGCTTACCGGCTTCGCATGTCACTCCAGCAATCGGCGGAATACCTCGTCCCGGTGGCCAGGTCGGCCGCGGACCAAATCGAAAGCCTCCGCCAGCAATCTTCGGGGAAGTATTTGAGCGCGTCCCATCCGGGCGTTTACGAGTACAACAGGAACGCGTCAACACCGAAGGGGCGAGCGTTCCGGGCACTCGAGCGTGTGACTTAACCCATAACCTTGCCGTCTTGAGACCATAAAGTTGCCGAGATTTGGCTCGTTGGCACCGGCCAACCCACGCTCAGTGGTCTCGCTGCCGGGCATCTGGGAGCATATCCTTGCCGGGAGTGCGGTTTTGGAAGGATATTCTTGCCGCCAGTGCCAACTTGCATGAAGCATCTCTTTAATTGTAGGATTGTGTTATGCCGCGATGTCATCGTGAATCGGAACGGCGGCTTTTCGAGATCGCCGAGGCGCAAGAGGGGTTCTTCACTACCAAGCAGGCAAAGGCTGCCGGTTTTGCCGAGAATACCCATCCATACCATGTGCAGGTCGGGAACTGGATCCGGGAATATCGGGGCATCTACAGGCTCGCCCTGTTTCCGATAGCGGAACATCCTGACCTGGTGAAGTGGGCGCTGTGGTCGAGGAATCGGAACGAGGTGACCGAAGGAGTCTACAGCCACCAAACGGCCTTGAGCCTTTTTGAACTATCCGATCTTAACCCCGCCAAGCTGCACATGACCGTCCCGACCCACTTTCGGCGGAACAGCGCTATTCCCGGTATTCTTGTGCTGCACTTTGCGGACCTGGCTGATGAAGATGTGCAGACGGCGCAGGGGTTCAAGCGTACCCGCCCCCTCCGAACGATTCTCGATTTGATTGAAGCTGATACCGTCGAGCGAGCTTTTCTCCGGCAAGCCCTGAGGCAGGCGCTCGAGCGCGGCCTAATCAACCGCCACCAGATCAAGAGCGTAAAGCTGAGTGTTCCGGCCCAGAGAGTCTTTGAAGATCTTGTTCGGCGGCTCGCGTAATCAATGCCGCGTGAATACACAACGACGAAGGCATTCCGGCGGGCGCTGGAAGTCCGACTCGGAAAGGTCGCCGAAACGGAACAGGTACAAGTGAATCGGCTCCGGCGCCAGGTGGCGTTCGATCGTCTGTTAGCGCGGCTATTCCGGGTTGAATCAGCTCCGTGGACTCTGAAGGGTGGTTATGCGCTGGAACTTCGTTTCAAAACTGCCCGGGCGACGATCGACATCGACCTGACGATCCAAAAGGTCGCAGCCGTCAGTGATACTGAAGCCAATCGGGTTGTTCGGGAACTGTTGCAGGATGCGGCCAGTTTCGAGTTCGGCGACTGGTTCGAATACACCATCGGCCCGCCCATCATGGATCTGGATGCCGCGCCCTACGGTGGCGCCCGGTATCCCGTGGAAGCGACAATGGACGGCAGGGTCTTCGCACGCTTTCATTTGGACGCTGGAATCGGCGATGCCGTGATGCAGCCAGTGGATGTCATCGAGTGCCGGGATTGGCTCGGCTTTGCCGGGATTGGCGCACCTTTGGTCTCAACGATCTCGCGAGAGCAGCAGTGGGCTGAGAAGCTCCATGCGTACACGCTGCCGAGGAAGAACGCCAACAGTAGAGTGAAGGATCTCGCTGACCTGGCGCTGCTGATTGGCTCGGGCGAACTTGAACCGAAGCGAGTTGTGGAGACGTTGCGTCTAACCTTTGAGAGAAGGAAGACTCATGCGCTTCCGTTGGAGCTGGTCCCGCCTCCGCCTGATTGGCAAGGACGATACCGGGCGTTGGCCGAGGAATGTGCGCTCCCGACTGATGTCGCCGCGGCGTTTGCGGGGGTGCAGGAATATTTCAAAGAAGTGCTGACACGTCGCACAGAGCGGTGAACGCGGTATGACCGAGAACGGCTCAGAATCGCTTCCATTCGAACCTCCAGAGCAGGAAAATATTCGTCTCCGCGAGGAGAATGCTCGCCTGCGGCGCCTTCTGTCGGTTCACAGTATTGCGATCCCGCAACTGGCGTCAGAGAATCCGCCTCCAGCCAAGACCGCCGAGACGGCGCCGCCGGTGAGCAAGGAGGAGCGTGCCAGAAAGAGAATCACGCTATTTCGAAACCTATTTCGCGGTCAGGAAGATGTCTACGCACGGCGATGGGAGAATGACGACGGCCGGTATGGTTACATGCCGGCGGCCGTGAAGGACTGGGACGCTATCAACAGAAGCCGTCCGGAGGAGCGGAAGAAAGTCGACCAGAAGACACGGAGGTTCCTCCAGTTGACTGACGCCGTCATCGAGAACCATCTCATGGGCAGGGAAACGGTTGGCGTGTACCCCCTCCTGTCCGACGAAACGTGTTGGTTTCTCGCGGCGGATTTCGACAAGAAGACTTGGGAGTATGACTCCCAGGCTTTCCTTGAGACCTGCCAGGAGTTGAGCGTGCCCGCCGCCTTGGAGCGTTCTCGTTCCGGGAAGGGTGGCCACATTTGGATCTTCTTTGATCGTGCCCTGCCAGCGATCACGGCGCGGAAACTAGGATGCCTCATCCTCACGCGAACAATGGAGCGTAGACATCAAGTCGGGCTCGATTCCTATGATCGCTTTTTCCNNACCAGGACACGATGCCCAAAGGAGGGCTCGGGAACCTGATAGCGCTCCCCTTACAGTTTGCGCCGCGTAAGTCTGGCAACAGCGTATTCATTGACTCCGGCTTCAACCCGTACCCCGACCAATGGCAGTTCCTTTCGACGATCCGCCGATTGTCGGCTGGTACTGCGGAGGAGATCGTTGCGGAAGCTCAGGGCAAAGGCGACCTGGTCGGCGTTCGGATGAGCATCGCTGACGACGAGGCTGCACAAGACCCGTGGACCTTGCCGCCTTCCCGCAAGCGGAGGGAGAGGCCAATCGAAGGGCCGCTCCCAAAGACTGTTCAGATCGTTCGTGCGAATCTTGTTTACGTGGCAAAGAAGGACCTCCCACCAGCCATGCTGAACCGGCTACTCCGGCTGGCAGCATTTCAGAACCCCGAGTTCTACAAGGC
>PKWK01000093.1 GCA_003133205.1 Granulicella sp.
ATTCAGATTACCACTATCTACAGCTGTAGTACTAGGAACTTGTTGAAAAACTCTTGTGGGCACTTACCCCAGAGCAAAACAGAGTGACCCGCGATGTATCCCGATGGCAGATTGGCGCGTTGTAGACAATTTCTGTGCGAAGTTAATCTGAACCAAAGTGCCCTTTCGACCGCGTGTAATCGTTTTTCAATAAGTTCCTAGACAAGCAGCCTGCCAACATTTTGGGGAACGAGGAGTAGGAACTGGCGGACATGAGCTTCGAGGGCCACCTCGGCCTGTTGCAGGACTAATATCTCGCATTGGAACGAATTGCTATTGCTCCTTCGCGCTGGATGAGGCAGCGCGACTGCAAATCGTCTTTGAGAATCTCACTGATAAGTTCAACAACTCCCTCGCCGCAAGCGGCACGGGTCGTGAAGTCTACCTCCGCCTTGACAGAATCGATGGCGTTGGAAACGGCTACGGAACATTGACACTCGCGGAGAAACGCGAGGTCGTTTTCGGCGTCTCCGATACCGACAACATTCCTCCACGAGAGCTTCATCTCCTCCAGGGCAGCCGTCAAACCGCTGGCTTTATCCACCCCGACGGGCAGGACCATCACCGCATCTTTGTTGAAGGTGATCTGCCGTTCGAGGCCAAGCTCGCGAATCACCTCGAGGACGGTGTCTTCGTACAGCCTCCAGGTCGCAACAATGGCATCCCCTGTTGAGATAGGCGAAACACCTCGTCTCCGCAACTCTTCGACAAAGTGAAGTGGGACCGGTTCCGTCAAGAGATGCGCCTGTGTGGTGGTCGGATGGTAGAGGAGAGCGCCATTCTCAGCGACTATCCAGTCGAAGAGGTCGGTACGATCAAATACTTCAAGGAGTTGGCGGAGCTCCCGTCCCGTTACGAGAATGATGCTGCGGCCGGAACGACGAAGCGATTCAAGAGCCTTGATCGTAGATTTGGCGACGCGGCCATCCTCTGCGAGCGTGCCATCATAGTCGGTAGCCAGGTTGCAAAAGTTCATATTCTCTCTGATGCAATATTCGACACGGGCATGCGTCCCTGCCCGTTTTGACTCGTCTGCCTCATCGTAAAATCAATAACTTACGCGCTATCAGCATGGCCTCAAAGTACAAGTCCCCCTCTGAGCCGGAGCCTTCCTGGATTACTCGTGCCAGCGGGCCATGCACAGCCGTCTGGAGCCGATGCAGAAGGTTGCCCGCATGCTACGCCCCCATGAGGGACTGCTGCTGAACTGGTTCCGCGCCAAAGGAGAGGTTTCCAGCGGCGCAGTCGAGGGTCTCAACAACAAAATCCGTGGGGTAACCAGACGTTGGGTGCAGCTCAAACTTCTATGAGCGTAAGCTCGGTGGAGAGGCCGAATTGCTATGGTTCGCGACGAAGATGCACTTGAGTATCACTCAACCAACCCGCCAGGGAAGATTTCGGTCACCGCGACAAAGCCTTGCCTGTCACAGCGGGATTTGAGTCTGGCCTACACCCCTGGGGTGGCCGCTCCCTGTCTGGCAATCCACCGCGAACCGGATCTCGTCTACAAATACACAGCTAAGTCGAACCTTGTAGCAGTTGTTTCGAACGGAACTGCTGTTCTGGGGTTGGGGAACATTGGTCCGGCGGCGGGCAAGCCGGTGATGGAGGGGAAGGCGATCCTCTTCAAGCGTTTCGCGGACATCGATGTTTTCGATCTCGAGTTGGACGCGAACGATCCTCAGGATGTGATCCGCGCTTGTCAGATGCTGGAACCTACATTCGGCGGAATCAACCTGGAGGACATCAAAGCGCCCGAGTGCTTCATCGTCGAGGCGGAACTGCGGCGGACGATGAAGATTCCGGTCTTCCACGACGATCAGCATGGCACGGCGATTATCTCCGGCGCGGCTTTGCTGAACGGGCTGGAGGTAGCAGGCAAAGAGATCGGCAGCGCCCGGATTGTTGTCAATGGCGCGGGAGCGGGTGCGATTGCATGCGCGGGGCACTTCGTCCTCCTCGGCGCGCTTCCCGAAAACATTCTGATGTGTGATTCGAAAGGAGTTCTCTATGAAGGGCGCCAGGAAGGGCTCAATCCTTACAAAGCGCGGTTCCTGCGAAAGACAAAACTCCGCACGCTTGCCGAGGCTTTGGTGGATGCCGATGTTTTCATCGGCCTTTCGGCAGCAGCTTGTGTAACTGGGGAGATGCTGCGTCGAATGGGGCCGAGGCCCCTTGTCTTTGCCTTGGCAAACCCGGATCCTGAGATTTCCTATCCGGATGCGGTTGCTGCAAGGCCCGATGCTATTGTCGCCACCGGCAGGTCGGACTATCCGAATCAAGTGAACAATGTTCTTGGCTTCCCTGGAATCTTCCGCGGCGCACTCGACGCACGTGCAACCGGAATCAACGACGAGATGAAGCTCGCGGCGACCCACACGCTTGCCGGTCTGGCAAAGCAGGATGTTCCCGAATCCGTATGCAAAATCTATGGGCTGGATGATCTTAGCTTTGGCCCGAACTACATCATTCCAAAACCATTCGATCCGCGGGTTGTGGTTCGCGTAGCGGCGGCGGTGGTTGCGGCCGCTATGCAATCGGGAGTTGCCCGGGTGAACCTCGACCTGGAGGACTATCGCCATAGCCTGGAGAAGCGCCTGGGCGGCGATCCCGGCGTGACCCGGGTCCTGATTCAAAAAGCGCGCGCGAAACCCTGCCGCATTGTATTTCCGGAGGGTGAGAATCCGACCGTTCTGCGTGCTTGCCGCGTCCTGGTTGACGAGGAGATTGCCCGTCCCGTGCTGCTCGGAAACGCTCAAACGATTCGAGAGCGCGCAACCAGCCTTCACCTCGATCTTGGAGCATTGGAGATCATCGACGTTGAAACCCATCCCCGGCTATCGTTTTATGCCGATGAACTTTTTCGATTGCGACAGCGGAAGGGGGTCACACGAACTGAAGCTGCTGGACTCGTTCGAAGCTGCAATACTCTGGGCGCCTTGATGGTGCAACTCGGAGATGCGGACGCTCTTGTTACTGGCTTGACTACTCACTATCCGGACACCATTCGACCACTGTTGCAAATAATTCCTCTGCGGCCGGAGGTGCGACGAGCTTCCGGTTTGTACCTAACCATCACGCCTCGAGGCAAGCTTTACTTCCTGGCCGACTGCACGGTGAACATCCAACCCTCCTCTGAGGATCTGGCAGAGATCGCGATCTGCGCAGCAAATACCGCCCGCCGCTTCGACGTTGAGCCTCGGGTTGCTTTGCTGTCGTTCTCCAACTTTGGAAGCAGCCGGCATGAATCCTCCGACAGAGTGCGTCTGGCAGTTGAGATTATTCGCAGCAGGTGTCCGGAACTTCTGGTCGATGGTGAAATGCAGGCGGACACAGCAGTGCTGCCCGAACGGATTGAAGAGACGTATCCTTTCAGTCCGCTTCGCGGCGGGGCGAACGTCCTCATCTTCCCGAGTCTGGATGCCGGGAACATTGTCTACAAGCTGCTCGCTTCATTGGGTGGAGCTCAGTTAATCGGCCCCATCTTGATGGGCCTTGCCCAACCAGTTCATGTGCTTCAACGAGATTCCTCGGTATCTGACGTCGTCAATCTGGCAGCGCTGGCCGCAGTCGAGGCGCAGGACAACTTGCGGTCCAGCTAGAGCGATGAGTATTAAGCAATAGTATGGTTTTCCGGCAGTGTTCGGACCGGCGGGGTCATTCCCGGCACTTTACCTGAACCCGACATTTGGGTAATTGGCGGTCCTCGTGGACTTTCGGCACGGGCAACGTGGGCGACGTCGCATGCCATGCGCTGCACACCTGGCCGCTACTCCTGCGTGACGGCATCAAGCTCGAAACCTACCGGCGCCCCTGACAGGCACCCTCGGCCCACATGCCGGCGCATCAGGCATGCAATCCCGGACAACTCCCTGTGGATGGGGAAGCCAAAACTAAGTGTTTGGGGTGTTCGAATTTCTGAGTCGATAGATGCCGACGCCGATGCGAATAAACCGGGTGCTTGACCTACCTGTATCTTGACAGTGTCCAGCGAGAAAAGTTCCACCCCGAATCTGCTCGCCGCTTTCCCATAACTGCTGCAACTTCCCTCACATCTTCATACAACTAAAGCAGTTTTCCCAATAGGGAACGCGAGTTGGTAAAAGCTACGGTGAACCGGAATATGTGAGTTGGCTGCGGGACGTGGGTTTTTCGGATGTGCAGCAGATGCGCCTGCCCGGGCCTGTCGGGCTGATGGTCGCCACCGGTGCTTAGGCCATCCTCTGACCTTGACCTGTTTGGGGATTGCGCTGGAACATAGGCGCAGGATGCCTCATGGACTCCGCTCGGTTAAAGCAACAACGTTCCGCAAGGAAAGCCGAATCGCAGACATGGGCCTTGTCTTTCTCTGCGAGTTCGGCCTCAGACTCAGAGCGGGCGACGGTCGTAAAGAAGGCCAAGCTCATCGGGTTGTGTGACCGGTCCTTGTTTTGCCTATGTGGATAGAGTGTTGGTGTGTCTGCCATCGCGTCTCCTATGGGTGTCTGTAGCGGAAGGATAGGGGTCTTGAATGGAAACGTCCCCTCGGACAGTTCGGCGGGCTATGCCGCGTCACAATCGAAAGAAAACGGACCGAGGCCGAACCCGAAGGATGCTCGTTCGCCGAAGGGCATCATGTGGCGCCAGGGTAGGCGTTTCATGGGGCGAGCGACGAGACGGAGATCGCCGTCGGGACGGGGTGGTCGTGCGAGGTTGATATCGCTTCGCGGTCTTACCGAGA
>PKWK01000185.1 GCA_003133205.1 Granulicella sp.
ACCTGCGCAGAGCTTCCCTAACGATAACGAGTCACACTGACCGAATAGCAGGAGATTTCATGTCGAACGAGCGTGGAGTGGCGGAGGGGGATTTGCTTCTAGCCGAGACGATGGATTGCGTCGCAGACAATCGCCTGGGGGCTGGTTTCGATCCGTTGCTGCTGAACCTACGCGCGACCGCACCCCTGAATCCTGCTTGCGTCGTGTGTGGGCAAGAAAACCCGTATGGATTGCATCTGGAGTTTCAGACTGATGGCGATGTCTCCACGGCGCAGTGGACGGCCTCCGCCGGGTGGGAGAGCTTCAAGGGGGTCATTCATGGCGGGGTCATATGCGCGGTTCTGGACGAAGCGATGTCCCAGGCGATCATGGCCGCGGGATATGAAGCTTTGACGGCGGAGATGAGGATTCGCTTTCGTAAGAAGGTCAGCGTGAGCGATGTGCTTCGTGCCAGAGGTTGGGTGGTCCGCGTCCAGAAGAGAAAGATTGTGGCAGAGGGCAGTCTCACCTCCGCAGACGGAGTGGAGAAGGCGCACGCCTGGGCGACGTTCCTGGCCACAAATGATGTGCGGGCGTGAACACGGCCTCCGAGGCGCTTAGCGGCTGGGCAAGAGGGATTGCAATTGCGTTTCGATCTTGTTCAGGTCCGTCTCTCCTTGAAACTCTGCGCGAATCTCCCCGTGACGGTCGATCAAAAATGTCATTGGCAGACCAAGGACTCCGCCGTAGAGATCGCCCAGCTTCACATCACCCATCGCGACTGGATAATTCAACTTCAGCTTTCGATAGGCTGCTCGCACGAGGGCCGGGTCGTCATCCATGGAAATTCCGATGATCTGGAGACCGTGTTGGCCATACTTGTTTTGCCACGCCACGAAGGTTGGCATCTCGACCTGGCAGGGAGCGCACCATGTGGCCCAGAAGTTGAGTAAGACCACTTTGCCCCGGTAGGCATTGAGACCCAGTTTCTTATGATCCAAGTCCCTCCGCACAAACTCCGGCGCCTTCTTGTGAACAAGCGGAGTTGTTACGGAAGCTGATTGCGCCATGCCAGCTATTGGACATACCGTCAGAATCAGAACCGTCACGGCAAACCGGCGAAGCGCGAAGGGCGGCATATGCCTGACACTTGGGCCCGGGGCGATCTTCCGGGCGATGCCTGGAAGACTATCGGCTCCGTTCAACCGAATAGCCCTTGGCAACCCAATCGGTGCCCAGATTGTTAGCGAGATAGAGAACCTTAACGTTGGTGAACCCCAGATCCTGTAGTTGCTTGAATGCGGGTCCCAGGTTGGGACAACGATTCCACGGACAGCAGCCGCAGTACAGAACGATGGCCTTCTTCTTGGAGAGGGTGGAGACCGTGCTCTGCAACTGTTGCAGACCGGCAGGTTGAGAACCTGCGCCGGCATATACGGATCCGGCAATATGGGCGTCATCGAAGAGAAGGTGCGAACCGACTTGGAGCAACAGCGGCTTATCTGTTCCCTTGGTTTGAAGCAGATGATTCAGCGCCTCGGGCTGGATTAGCTGCGCCTGGGGAATTGACAAAGCACTTCCCGGTCCCGAGATGGGGGTGTATTGTGCTGGGCATTGCAAGGAACCGAAAAACAAAGTCAGTGACGCCAGTCCGGCGATCACGACCCTTTGTGGAACACGAATCCATTTCATTTAATGGTCTCCGCAGCCAGTCTAATCCCGAAGGCCGCTTACAGCTTCGGAATGGCTACCAATTACGTCGTCAGAGTTGACTGTGGAACCCCTCGGCGGGTCTTAGCTGGCGCTCACGACCCTGTCCGCTCAGAAGGTCTTTTGCTGCGAGGATAATTTCCGCTTAACGGACGAACAAAAGGTAGAAAGTCATGCCTATTCCGACAAGCGCCAGCACCATCGCCAATGCCACCGCACTCTTTGAAACCTGGCCGGGAATCCATGTGCCGCTCTTCAATTTATGCACCACAGCGATATGACTGACAACGGAACCTACATTGACGATCACCCCCAATGCGACAAGGGCTACTCCCGACCACACGGACAGGCCCGTGGTATGTACTGGCATATGTGTCTGGTCACTCTGCATCTGGCGCAAGAACAATCCGAAGCGCGCGACCGCGAACCCTACGCCCATTAGGCCCAAGCCGGTCCGTATCCACGCAAGAAAGGTTCGCTCGGCAGCGAAGTAGACTCGTGGATCTCGTTCTCGCTCTTCTGGATTCGCCATGTATCAAGCCTGCTTCATTCCACGTCACTCATCTGGGATTGGATGCTAAGACGTCGCACCCGGCGACGGTTACAACAGGGCATTTCGCCTTCTTAACGATGATGGGAAACGCTCCCGAAGTACGATTTTGCATGCCGAGGTGTGTATTTCGATGTAAACCAAGAATCAGCAAGTCGATCTCTCGTTCCTCAAGGAGCAATATTTTGCCGAAGACCACTGCCTGCGGACGTACGCCGCAATCTGGCAGCCTCGTTCTGGTTCCTCTCTTAATCACGCTGCGGCGAGCAGGCGTTTACTCGCATCCGCGAAAGCCGACGGATCACAGAACGGATTGACTCGATCGTCGTAGAGCGGATCGTCCAAACTCTCGCAACTCTCACCAAGCAAGAGAATCTTTGCATCAGGCCATCTCTGCCTGACGTAAGCGGCAACATGGGAAACCTCGCTCAATCCTACAGAAAGGTTGATTGCCACCAGGCCATAGTCAGATTCGGGTGTCAACCCGAAAACTTCCGAGGAGCAACCCACCGCTTCCACGGGCAAGTTGAGAGCTGCGAGCAAAAAGCGTCTGGTGTCTCGCAGGTTCGGATCAGGGTCAACAAGCAGAATGGAATGGAGGCCGCCGCGTGGAGCGCCGCTGGATGAGGGATGGATTGAAGAGTGTGCATTTAGCATGACTCACCGACCCTGGTGAGCCCGACAGTGATGGGGGGAAATAGGCAGTTCATGAGGTGTCACTCCAAAGAACCTGATTAGATCTGCGCGAAGGGTATTTCGCTCCGATCCGGAGCGAAAAAGAGTGAGGCAGAAGTGTGCTGGGAACTACGAGAGCGTCGGAGGAGGCAAGTGCAGTCGATCAGCACCGAGCGAATCATATCTGTGGGGGTTGCAGAGACTCAGCTCGACTTGGCGATAATCAGAAAAATGACAGACGTTTCCCTGGAACAAGACTTCGAACGGAAGCCCAACCGACATGGCGGCGGGTGTTCGCCGTGTGGGCCTATTTTCGTACGGGAGAAGTATTTGAGCCGAGCGATCCTCAATCGACAGCTTGGCGGCTCCAGTTGCGGAAAAGCGGTTGGCTTTACTAAGTGACAACTTAGCGTGTAGCCCCAAGCCGAAAACAGCAAACGCCAGGAATAGAAGAGCGCACTTCACAGCGACCGGAAGGGATCGTCTTTTTGTGAACATAGCTTCTCTCCACTTAATAGACATACATGAAGCCATTTAAGTTAGCGTACTTCATAGCTCTATTTTCAGCCCCGGCGCGTCTCCAGTTTCTGGAGGCAGCGCCGGTCCGAAACGCAGCGCGATACCACGGGCTTCACCTCCCAGAACCCGCCAGCTTCGATGCCGTTTGACGGTGGCGCGCGAACGGCGGATCATACAAGCCACGGTCCAACGTCAGGCGCTTGGCTCGACGGGAGAACAACGCATGGCAGCGAATCGCAATGAGTCAGATCGGGAAGAACAGAATTCGCCGTGGCTTGGAGTTGCGAAGTTCCTGTTTATTGTGTTCTTGGCCGCCATGTTTTTCCTGCTTGTCAGAAGCATGGTACAGCACCACTTTTTTAGCGGCGGCCAGCAAAACCGGCATGACCTTACCGGACCATAACAGAGCTTGAGACCAACGACGGAGGGGTAATCCTCGTCGTTTCGGGTAGTGGCGGATCGGCCTAAGGCAACAACGTGAGTCAGGCGATCCTGAGCCTGCCGAAGACAGGGATCTTGATCAGGTCCAGAAGGACTGCAAAGACGATTGCAGCTGCGAATTCACCACCGACAACCCAAATTGGCAACGGTGACATGGCGATGCCGAGTGTCGCGAGTGTGGAGATGATGAGGACGTCTACCACCGAAGACGAGACGAGCCACACCGAAGGGCGCAGCCCCCACAGATGCTGCCGGTCTCGCAGGGCATAGATCGTGGCTTGGCTACCGAAGACAACTGCGACGACACACAGCGTTCTCAAGCCCTCGATTCCAAGTTGCAATTCGAGCTTACCAAACGCCAACAGTCCAGTACAGAAGCCTAAGAAGCAGATTCCTAGAGTAACGCCGGCAGTCGTAATTCTGCCGATAGCCCACGAGTTCGGAGACCCGGAGGGTCTCACTCTATCGGTGCTGAACGACATTGCCAGAAAATCGCCAGTAATCATCACGATGACCATTAGCATGGGCGTGAGCACCGCGTGTCCCGTCATCACCAGCCCAATCGCCAGCAACAAGACCTGCACGATCTTCTTGATTATCGAATTCAGCGTGTAGGAAAGAATCCGCTGGAACGTGATCCTGCCTTCCTTGACGGCACTGACAATGCCGCCAAGGCCGGCTGTTGTCAAAACGACACCCGCGGCTGACTTTGCAACATCGGTGGCGGTCGAAACCGCTATCCCGATCTGTGCTTGACGCAAAGCTGGTGCGTCGTTGGCTCCATCGCCGCACATTCCGACCGTGTCTCCATTCCTCTGAAAAGCCTTGACAAGGTCATACTTGCCCTCGGGAAGGATGCTCGCAAAGACCGCGAAGTCTGCGGGCTTGATCGCGCTCGGCAGAGGTCCGGGAGGGCAGACAGCTCCCTCGATGCCTACCGCGTACGCAACAATGCCCGCAGTTTCCGGTGCGTCTCCCGTGACCATGACGGTTCGTACTCCCAGCGCATGCAACTCTGAGACCAGCGAGGCCGAATCCTCTCTCGGCGGATCGCTGAGTGCAATGAGGCCGATCATCTGCATGGATGCAGGCGGTCCTGCAGCGACAGCGAGCACTCTGAAGCCCTGCTTCTCAAGCTCACTGGCTATTCCGTCAGCGGAAGGCGCGGGTGTTGTGAGTCCAACGACGGCTGTAAACGCTCCTTTGACAATGCGCTGTTGGCCCCCATTCGCATCTGTTACCGTTGCCTCGGATATCTTCTTCGCGGGGTCGAACGGCACAAACTTGTTTAGTTTTGGCAAGTCAGAAGCAGGCTTATGTGAAGCGGCGGAGCGAATCGCCGCGTCAACTGAGTCCTGGCCGCCGTCGGAGCTAGCCAGAGCTGCCAACCCCAGGGTGTGAGCTTCGTCGAACCCAGGCATCGGTCGGACGCTGGTAACGGAAAGTTCGTTGCGAGTCAGCGTTCCCGTCTTGTCTACACACAGCACGCCAATGCTGGCGGCTTCGTCGACGGCAGAGAGCCGCGTCGGAAGCACTCCTACTTTGGTCAGAGCACGAGCGCCCAGTGCTGACGAAAGCGTGAACGTCGCAGGCAAGGCCACGGGGATGGAAGCGAGCACCGACGTCAACAACAGGGGAACAATCTCAACCCAAGGCATCGAATGAGTGAAAGCATAGACACCGATCAGGATGATGACTGCGCCATTGAAAATAGCCAGGTTGCGGACAATCCGTAACACGGCCTTCTGCTGGGAGCTGACGACGTGAGCGGTACGGACGAGCTCGGCCGTCCGACCGAACTTAGTGTGAACGCCGGTTGCCGTCACCTCCGCTGTTGCCTCGCCGCGCCGTACAAGGGCACCGGCAAAGGTATCGGCCCCGGCTCCTGCTTCTATTGGCAAGGACTCACCCGTCAACATTGACTGATCGAGCAGGATCGATCCATCCAACAGGTGTACATCGGCGGCAACCACGCCACCAAGGGAGAGCTTCACCAGATCTCCACGCACCAGTTCTTTCGCAGGAATTGTCTTCCAGACACCGTCACGCTTTACAGAGCTGTTGAGGGCAAGCCGCGACTTGAGAGCATCGAGAGTCGCTTGGGTCCGGCCCTCCTGGATTGCAGCCAGTGCCGCGTTGAAGATGAGCAGCCCACCAATGACCGCAGCCTCGATGTACTTGTGGAGTACTACCTGAAGCACAATCGCGGCCTCGAGGAGCCATGGAACGGGAGCCCAGAACTTCGCCAAGGCATTTTGAATTGGGTGGATAGATGTATCTGGAACCGCATTCGGGCCGTCCTGTTGAAGACGAGCCTGTGCAGCAGCGGTCGTTAGGCCGTTAGATGGGGAACTCGGCGAAGACACTGAGGGAGCAAAAGGAATCGCGATGTTGAGTACCTGATCTTCGGTTATGAGAATTCCTACGTTGTCCCGGATGTGTAAAGCTTCGGATCGTAGGGAACAAGAGAAAACGGACTCCCAAGGCGAGTGCTAAGAGCCGGCGACAACGCTGTTTCCGGTTGAACACTAGCTTAACGCGCGCAGCTAGCGTCTGCCTCCACCACCGCCACCATGGAATCCGCCCCCACCGCTCCCAAAACCGCCGCCGTGAAGTCCGCCGCCGCTGAAGCCGCCATGGGATACACTTCCGCTGAACCCACGCGACGGCGCTGCCGCCACTGCGCCGCGGTAACCTACTCCCCCGCGGTACGGTCCGTGGAATCCATATCCCCCACGGTAGTAGCCGCCACCAAAGCCGAAGCCGGGATAGATAAATCCCCCTCCATAGAGGTACCCCGGAGAGTAGAATCCGTCCCCAAATGGGCCCCAGAACATTCCATCGCCGGGCAGCCAGGTATAGCCGTACATACCGGCATTCCAGAACCAACCGGGGCTGAAGCCAGGGCTACCGGCATACTCCTCAGCGAGGTTCAGATTCGACTGGCCCAGGTAATCCGCTCGTAACTTGCTCCAACTATAGAGCGGATCCTGATCTGCGGCAGTCTTCGCGTCGAAGTCTTGCGACTTTGACACCTCGCCATTGATGGCGAACTCATGGTGGCCCTTTACCTTGATCCACTTCTTCGAATCCGTTGAGGGCGAAACCGCCGCCTCGCCGTCGAACACCCGCATATCGCCATTGGTCTCACTGAACTCATACAGCCCATTCTTGAGCAATACAGTCTGCGCCGATCCCTGATCTACCAGCAGATCGTTTTGCTTATAAAGCTGGTCAACTTCGATCTCAGCCGTTCCGCGATCAACCTGCACTTCGGTTTTCGTCAGGTCGGGCGAAACCATGGTGACAGCGCTGTTGTCGCCGAGCCGCAGGAAGACTCCGGGAGTCAGCAATACTTCTACCTTCCCGTCTGTAGTGGAAACCGTTTGGCCTTGCGCAACCTCTGCGTTTCCAACCGATTTTGCTGTCAACGGCTGGCCGTTGACGGTGGCCTGACCTTCAACATAATTGATCGTCCCTGGGCGGGCTGTATTCGTGTTCTGCGCAATTCCGGCAGGCACGAAGATACTCGTCGCCAGGGAAAGCAGTGTGATTGCTCTCAACCTTGGCATTTTCCTTACCTCTGCTTAGTTAGATGGTTGAGGAGGCAAAAGGTATCGTCGTGCAATCGTTCAGGAGATGCCTAAAATCCAGTAAGCATGCAGGCGTTGAACCCAGTTGTGGCCCTTTAGTTGCGACCCAGCACGACTGCGGAGAAGTCACCACAGACACGGACTGTGACCCGTATGAAGGGACGAACCGATACTGAATCGGTATATCCGAAGTTATTTTCGCAGCTACATCAATTACGGCGACTTCGGATCTTCAGCCACGTACAGCATGTTCTTCGCGGCGTTGACCGTGACATCCTCCGCAGCATCTGAGGTTCATGGGTCCTCTATTGTGGAGTTGAGCCAAGCACAATTTGCTCAGTTGGAAGTGCAGATGGATTTCGCAGCGGCAAAGTATTCCTATTAGTTGGCAGCGTGTGGGCCTACCGCAGAACACGAACTGTTCGCTGAGAAAGATATGAGCTCAGTCACTCGGCCGGTGGGGGATGACCCTGCACCATTACAAGCAACCTATATTTTGGCGAAGAATGCGGATATTGCTTACGCGATGCAGCCTGCAAAATTGCTCATCGACATTGGCGTATGTGGACGGCTGCGTTTTTCGTCTTTGCTGCCTTGGGGATTTACATCGTTATCGTCGATTTATCGCTCGCTCCCCGAATTCAACGACCTTCTGTCTCTGTCGGCAAGTAGTGATAACGAACGACCCGCGCAGAGACCCACACCCTCACTCCGCACCATAGGGGGAAACCCCTAGATCGGTCGATTTCCGCGACGCTGGCGACTGATGCCAGTCGTGCCCCTGTCCCGCCCCAGGGGGTAAGGGGGTAATTTTCCTATCCATCAGCCCCACCTTCGGTGGGGCCTTTCCTACTCGCCGACAGCAAAGGAAAACGGCCTCGGCGAACCGAGACCGTTCTGATGCCTTGCCCTGCCCGGACTTGTCACGCCTTGATACGCCCTGCCTTGCCGAGCCGCGCCATGAATCTTGCCTGGCGTCCAATAGCGTCAACGTCAACTTCAAAACTCAACACCAGTTTGAAGGGTAACACCGAACCGTCGGCCACCAAATACAGGCTTCACCTTAGGGTGGAGCCTTTCCTGTTGCTGAGAGCACTGATGACGGCTTCATGATGCCCCCTGAGTTGGGCCATCAATTCTTCGTGGCGCGCTGCCGCGGCATTCTCCAGGGCAGCGAACCCATCGGTGAGCGACTCGGAGCTTACCGTGGGGAAGATCTCGTGCATCGACTTACCCAGCGCGCCACTGATAAGAACTGCTACTCCCAGACGAACAGGGTGGATGCCTGCTTCTAGTTTGGCGATATGCTGCTGGCTGACTCCGACCACATCAGCCAGGTCTTTCTGGGATAAACCCCGTGCCTCCCGGAACTTCTTGAGGAACTGCGTCTCGCTCATAGATCACCTTGCGGGATTGTCTCACGCGTTACCGGGTAGAACTGTGCGATAATAGGCCAATTGTGGCTTCTGTGCCAGAAGTGTGCCAGATGCGTGCCATTTCAGGGCCTCTTTTGCCCCATAATGGCAACGATCCAGACCCTTGGAGCCGGTCGCAATTGGCTAATCTTAGTTCGTAAGTGTTTTGTTTTGATTGAGTAAATGGTGGACGCGGCAGGGATCGAACCTGCGACCAGTCGATTAAGAGTCGAATGCTCTACCAGCTGAGCTACGCGTCCGCTGTGTTGCGGCCTCTCTGGGGGAGGGGCGATCAGGCGACGGAGCCTGATTTTCGAGGCCTCTCACGCGCAATCACCTTGAAAAGGATAGCACATGTAAGCGGCGGAAAAGTCTCCGTGCCTGGGTCCGGTCGATTGATTCCTTAGTCGACAAAACCGACTTCTGCCTTCATCGGGATTATGCCGCGATCGAAACCCATTTCAAGGAGTTTGCGGATCGCTTCGCGACCGTCTTCGCCGTAGTTCAGCGTGCGCTCGTTGACGTACATGCCGACGAACTGGTTCGCAAGCGCGGGATCAAGGTCACGAGCGAATTGCATGGCATAGGCGAGCGCTTCTTCGCGGTGGTCCAGGGCGTGCTGGATGCTGTCACGTAAAGCATTTGTCGTGATCCGCATCGTATCTTCGCCGAGCGACCGGCGGATGGCGTTGCCGCCCAGTGGCAGGGGCAAGCCCGTCTGCTCGCGCCACCACTGGCCGAGATCGAGGGCCTTGACCAGCCCGTTGTTGCCGTATGTGAGCTGGCCTTCGTGGATGATGAGGCCGGCGTCGAACTCGCCGGCGACGACCGCGGGAATGATCTTGTCGAAGGGGACGGTGACGGTTTCGACATCGGGGGCAAAGAGTTTGAGCGTGAGATAGGCCGTAGTGAGGACGCCGGGTACCGCAATGCGCGTCTTCTTGACCGCGGCCAGGGAGAGCTTGCGCGGTGCGACCACCATTGGGCCGTAGCCTTCGCCCACCGAGCCTCCGCAAGCCATCAGCGTGTAGTTCTCCTGCATGTAGGGATAGGCGTGGAAGGAGATCGCAGTGACATCGTAGAAGGCCTCATGGATGGCGCGTTGGTTGAGGGTCTCTATGTCGGTGAGGGTGTGGTTGAACTTGAAGCCCGGGACGCGCACCTTATTGGTCGCGAGCCCATAGAACATGAAGGCGTCGTCGGAGTCGGGGCTGTGGGCGATGTTGATTTCCTGGATGGCTGCGCTGATGGCTGTCATGTGTTGGCTATTCCTCGGCAGAGTGGATCTGCGAATGGGCAAAAATGGAAGTCTGTAAGACTGCTTGGCGATCCAATGCAGCGAACTCTGGTGTGTTACAGGCCGATGGGATCAGGAGCGATGCCAGCGGCGAAGTGTGGTGTATGCGCCTGCAGCGGCTGCGATTTTGAGGAGTTCACCGGGTAGAAACGGTGCTACTCCCATGTGCCATGCAGTACTTGGGCTGAGGTGAAGGAGAAGCGCGATCCAGCCTGCGCCCATGGAGAAGATGAAGACGCTGGCGACAATTCCGCCGAGGACCGCGGCAGGGAACTGCGAACGGCCGAGGCGAACGGCGCCGCCTGCGGCTGCGGCTGCGAGCGGGTACGAGAACAGAAATCCGGCGGTCGGGCCGAGGAGTTGAGCTATTCCGCCCGGGCCGTGTGGACTGAAGACTGGCAGGCCCATTGCGCCTTCGGCAAGATAGAGCACCATGGCGGAGGCGCCGAGCGCCGGCCCAAGGGTCAGGCCGATGAGAATGACAGCCAGTGTCTGCAATGTGAGGGGCACTGGAGTGAAGTAGAGCGGTACCGAGATGTGCGCGCATAGCGCGACGAATGCGGTGGCTCCGACCGCCAGGAAAGCTTTGCCTGCAACGGTGCGGGGAAGATCCCTGATGCCTTCCGTGGTGCCGAGTTGGATTGGGATGGTCGATTGCATGGGAGGTCCTTTCAGGGTCGCGCCGAACACAGTCAAGACAAGAATATCAAGTGGCGCGGAATTGTGCGGTGTCGCCGCTCACGCAGATTGTTAATGCTGTGCTGCAATCGACTTCCAGAGTCGGCCCTCAGTACGAACTTGATTCCTCCCATGTGTGGATTTGAGTTTGGGCCTTGACTCGAACGTTGATGGCCACTCAACTTGAGGAATGGCAGTGAACGAGCCGATTTCAGGGAAGCGAGACCGTTTTGCAGGGTTGCGCGCGGCCTTCGGAGCCCTGTCGATTGGGCGGAGAAAAGCTGCGACGGTGGCTGCCGCAGCACTCGCCCTGGGCGTTGGGTATCACGTCATCTTCGGTGCAAATGGGTTGACGGTATATGAGCAGAAGCGGCACGAGACCTATCGTCTCAACGAGGAGATGCTGAGACTGCAGCACGAGAACGACCTGTTGAAGGGGCACGTGGACCGGCTGCAAAACGACCCAAATGCGATCGAGCATCAGGCGCGGGAAGAACTGCACTACACGCGGCCAGGTGAGGTCATCTACGCCCTTCCTGGCAAATGAAATGCGGGAATATCGTCAATCCGTTTGCGTTACCGGCAAAGTCACTGTGACCTCGGTGCCCGTTCCCACTACGCTTTGAATTCGGATTGTCCCACTTGAGCGTTCAACGATCGCCTTGCAGATCGAGAGCCCGAGCCCTGCGCCCCCACTGTTGCGGCTGCGCGAGCGATCGGCGCGGTAGAAGCGTTCGAAGACATGAGGAAGGTCGGCTTCGGGAATACCCTCGCCCTGGTCTGTGACTCGCAATTCTGTCACTCCATCGTGCGAGTCCACGGCCGCGGAAACGCGCTGGGCCGGCAAACTGTGCTGCAAGGCGTTCATGATGAGATTCGAGCAAAGGGTCTCCGCATCCTCGGCTTGCATGGCGACTTTGCGCGCCTCTGAACCTTTGACCTCGAGCACTACTTGTTTCAGATCGGCGAGCGGCCGGAGCCGTTCCGCTACACTCCGCACAGCCGATTGCAGGTCGCTCGACTCGCCCGATTCCGCAGGCGCTTCTTCAAGCCTCGCCAGCGCGAGCATGCGGCTGGCCAACTCCTCCATGCGCTCCGTATCGACCAGCAGGCCTTCCAATCCCGCTTCATACTGCTCCGTCGTTCTCGGACTCATGGACAACAGTTGCAGACTTGACTTCACTACCGCAATCGATGTCTTCAACTCGTGCGCAGCGTCTCCCGTGAGCTGTCGTTGGCGCTCAAAGGACTGGCGCAGTCCCTTGAGAAGCTCTTCAATGGAGAGGGCGATCGGCGCAAGTTCCGATGTGCGAAGCACCGCGTTAGGCGGTACGAAGTCCCACGAGCGCGCCGACACTCGTCCAGCGATTGCAGCAAGCTCTTGCAGCGGCGAGAGGCGGCGGCGCAGGAACCAGACCAGTGCCAATCCGGTGCCTGCCAGCAGCAGCACGCTTGCCACGACGTAAAACCTCACGGCCTCCATCGCTTCATTCCAAAGGTTCCGCGTGGGCGACGCATAGAAGACGGTCACTGGCCGGCGCAAACCACCATTCTCTTCGCGATCGATCACTCGCACGCCGTCGAGACGGATCGCGCGGTAGCGCTCGTGATTGACCTTGAAGTTGAAATAGCCTGCTTTGTGCGAAGAACCCAGACCTGCAAGTGAGTCGGCAGATAAGGCCGGCGATTGGCCGAGAACGCGCCCAGATGGACTCACCACTTCGTAGACATCCTGCTTGGGCAGGACCAACTCCGACGGATCGACGGTGACGTTATCTTCGGGGTCTTCCGCGTCCCGTACTGCTCCCAGCAACGAGTCCGCGCGTCCACGCAGCATCACGTCGAAGGCGCGTCTGCGGCCATGCATTTCGTGAGCGATCGCAAGGAAGGAAAACAGCGCCGCGCAAAGCAACTCAGCCAGCAGGACGCCACCGATAAGCTGGCGGGTGAGCGAACTCTTCCTCATAGCTGTTTCTCCGGGGCTTCAAGACGATATCCGCGTCCGCGCAGGGTCGCGATGGAGGTCTCTTCGCCCACTGCTCGCAGCTTCTTGCGAAGATTGGAGATGTGCGCCTCGATCACGTTGGAGTGGTGCTGCCAGTTGTAGTCGTAGAGGTGCTCGAGGAGTTCGCGGGCGGAGACGATCGCGCGAGGGCGGAAGATCAGGTATTCGAACAGGCGATATTCGGTAGGGGAGAGGTCGATCAGTTGGCCCTCGCATCGCACCGTCTGCTCGACGGTATTCACGCTGATCCGCCCCACCGTCAACACCGGTTGCGAAGCGCCCTTGCCGCGGCGGATCAGCGCCTTCGCGCGCGCCAGTAATTCGCCAAGGTCAAACGGCTTGGTCAGGTAATCGTCGGC
>PKWK01000260.1 GCA_003133205.1 Granulicella sp.
CTGGCAGCGCGGGCAGGCGCCATAGGGATTGTTGAAGGAGAAGAGGCGGGGCTCGGGCTCGCGGTAGGCGCGGTGGCAGGTGGAGCACTCGAATGCGGCGGAGTAGCGGAGGTGCTGCGGCGCTTTGTTCTCTTCGCGCGGAACGGTGTGGAACTGTACTTCGCCGGACTCGCGGTAGCCGGTCTCGATGGCGTCGACAATGCGGGTGCGGATGTCGGGCGAGATGGCGAGGCGGTCGATGAGGACGAAGATGGGTTGAGAGAAGTCGAGTTCGAGGAGGGACTCGGGGGTGGAGAATTCGACGATCTTGCCGGCTTGATAGAGGCGGTTGTAGCCGCGGCGGCGGAGTTCTGTGAGGCGGTCCTTGAGGGCGTCGGTGAGATCGAATGTAATTGGCGCGGTTGCTTTCTTCGCGGACTTCTTTGGTGCCTTCGCGGGCTTGGGTGGCTCTGGTGGGGCTTCGGCGGTGGCGGGCTGGAGGGGTTCGAATTTGATTTCGGGGCGGACGATGGGGAAGAGGGCGTTGGCGCGGGTTCCTTCTGGCAGGGCGAGGATGGCGGCTACGATCTCGTCGACGGTGTCGTGGCGAACGATGCCGCCGCAGTGCAGGCAGGTGACGGTGCCGCAGCGCGCGTAGAGCAGGCGGAGGTAGTCGTAGATCTCGGTGGCGGTTGCGACGGTGGAGCGGGGGTTGCGGGTCTGGTTTTTCTGCTTGATGGCGATGGCGGGAGCGAGGCCGTCCATGTGGTCGACGTCGGGCTTCTCGATCCGTTCGAGGAACTGGCGGGCGTAGGCGGAGAGCGATTCGACGTAGCGGCGCTGGCCTTCGGCGTAGACGGTGTCGAAGGCGAGCGAGGACTTTCCCGAGCCGGAGACGCCGGAGACGACGGTGAGGGCGTTGTGCGGGATGTCGACGTCGATGGACTTGAGGTTGTGGGTGCGCGCTCCGCGAATGACGATGTGGTCGTTTGCGGTGGGCGGCACGCGCCGCTCGATTTCTTCGGCGGCGTTCACTTCTGGAATTTGGTCAATCATGGCCACTCTCTATTGTCGGACAAATGTGGCCATGCGTCCATCAGCAGTGTTTATGCGGGTTTTCTGGTTGATGAAGCTGTTAGTGTGCCCAAAAGTGTGCCCAATTAGGCGGCAGCGATTTGGGAAGGAGTGCGTTCAGTGTTGCGCTGATTGACCGCATCGAGCAACTGGTCTATCTCTTGGTGCTGGTAGGGCTCCATCGACCGCAACGACGCGTGTCCCATCTGTTTCATGACCGCCAAGGTGTTGCCGGTGGCGCGCATGGTGTAGGTGCCGTAGGTGTGACGCGCGGTGTAGGGAACGATCCGGCTGTCGATGCCGGCGCGGGCTTTTGCCCCCGCGAAGCTCTGCGCGATGCTGTTGATGTGCCCCGTCTTCGAGGTGGGGGATGGGAAAAGCCACCCCGAACCCTCGTCGCCGTGGCACCAGACCGACAGCACCTCGTGCATCCGCTCCGTCATGCCAACGAAGCGTCGAGCCTTCGCTGACTTGCCAGACGGTATCCATATCCTGCGGTCTGCCCAGTGGCAATCTTCCAGACGGATCGAAAAGACTTCAACAGGCCGCATGCCCGCGTCCTGCATCACCAGGAATACCAACCAGGCCCGGAAACGCAACCTGGCGTGGAGGGAATTGCGAGCTGGCGTAGCCCCAGCAAGTTCACGTTCGAACGCAGCCTCGGCAGTTCCATCGATCAGACGGTCGCGGCCAGGAACGGCCGGCACCGAGAACTTCGGCCGCTTTGAGATGACGCCCCATTCCTCCGCCAGTCCAAGCATGCGTTTGAGAAAACGCAGAGAGGGCCGGATTGCTCCGGCCCTCTCTGCGTTGGAAAAGAACAGTCGACAGCTAAACGGCCAAGATATGGAGTTGGGAACGGGGGCGGACTATGGGCGCATCGAATACGCCTACTCACTCATGGCGGGGAGCGTTGGCATTAATATATCTCCGTGTCGCCTTCTGGAAGAGAACAACCGCGCTCACTTCATGACCAAGCGCTTTGAAGTCAAGTCCTAGTTTTTCTGTAGATTGTATTTCCTTATGGTGGTTGGTTCTGGTTTCTGTTGGTTGACGGGCCAACTCGCGGAGGGCGTAGCCCGGAGCGAGTTGGCCCGTCAGGCGGCCACTGCGGGGGCCTCCGTCACGATGCTTGTATCGTCCTCCATGCGCAGGTAGAGCCTGCCCATCCACTCCTGGTTGGTTTCCATCAGCAGCGCCGATACCAGCCGCAGGCACGACTGCTCATGGGGAAACACCCTCACCACACGCGTCCTCCGTTTCAACTCCTGGTTCTGCCGCTCCAGCAGGTTGGCCGTGCGCATCCGCTTGCGATGCGCCTCCGGCAGAGCGTATACGCCCAGGATCTCTTCGCCGTGCTCCTCCAGCAAGCGTGCCACTTTCGGAGCCTTCTTCTCCACCTCCGCAATCGCGTGGTCGAGCGCCACCTTGGCCGCCTCGCGTGTCGGCGCTTCCGTCACGGTCTTCAGCAGCCGCAGCACCAGCGGCCTCTGCTGCACACCGCACAGGCTCAACGCGTTGCGCACAAAATGCACCTGGCACCGCTGCCACGCCACATGCTGAAAGTGCCGTCCGATCGCCTTCACCATGCCGACATGATCGTCCGACACCAGGTAGCGCACGCCGCGCAGCCCGCGCTGCTTCAACTCGGCGAACACCGCGCCCCAACTCGCCTCCGACTCCGACTCCGCCACCCACGCGCCCAGCACCTCGCGGTAGCCGTCTGCGCCGATCCCCACGACCACCAGCACGCCCTGGCTCACCACCGAGCCGCCCCGCCGAACCTTCTCATACCGAGCGTCGATGACCAGGTACGGATACTCCTGATCGAGCGGCCGAGCCCGCCACTCGGCGATCTCCGCATCCAGCTTCTGCGTCAACGCCGATACCTGGCTCTGGCTCACCTCCAGACCGCACAGAGCCTCGGTGATCGCGCTTACCTTGCGCGTCGACACGCCCTCCACATACATCTGCAACATCGCCAGAACCAGGGCCTTCTCGCTGCGCTGGTAGCGCTCGAACAGCTCGGTCTGAAACTCCCCATCGCGGTCCTTCGGAACCGTCAACTCCA
>PKWK01000334.1 GCA_003133205.1 Granulicella sp.
CAGATCAGGATGCCAGAATCATTCGTCAAAGAGGCCTTCGATAAGGCGTATCCCTGTAGTCGGTAATCGCTGCGCTACTCGATGGTTTATTTATTGGAAAAGCGGACCGTCCCCTTGGTTGACTTTCATTCCGACCAATTCAGAGACTCGCCAGCCTTTCCGCGTCCGAGATTGCAGTTTGAGCCGTGACCAATTCCGTGACCAATCGGCCCGAATCGACCGTCACCGAACCTCACAGGTCGAACGTGCTGATTAGTTGGAATCTCAGAAAATCCTTCGATTTGGGCATAAAAGGAAGGCCGGGAGGGGGACTCAAAATCCGCCGATCGCAAGGTCGTGGGGGTTCGACCCCCCCTCCCGGCACCAATAAAACAACAGACTCATATAAGAAGCGCTCGTAACTGGAGAATGGTGGAATCCTCTGGTGCATGTTCTAGTGCATGTTGGTTTCCTACTTTGATGCAGTCTTGGCAGGTGCCTGTTGGGTGCCTGTTCTGACAATGCGTTCCACCACTGACAGCTTGTGAGCCGGTGAAAGGTGGGAATAGCGGGCGGCCATCGTGATGGTCTTATGGCCCGCGGCCTCCTGAATTTCCTTGATGGTCGCGCCTGCCATTGCTAGCCAGCTGCAGTAAGTATGCCTGTTGGAATGCCAGACCGCGCCGGTGATCTTCGCTTCCTCCAGGCAGGGCAGAAACCACGAACGGTTGTCGAATCGAGCTTTTGTCCTTTCCCTGGGAAATACTCGGTCGGATGGACGCGGCTTTGGAGGCCGGACTGACCGAATCGCGTTGACCGCGTCCGCGTTCAGATGCACGGTGCGCGCATATCCATTCTTGGTTTTGGTGAGTTCAATCGTTCGCCGATCCAGATGTACCTGGGACCACTCGGTGGTGTACTGCTCGGTGAGCCTCATCCCTGTATGGACAGACACGATGAACTCTGCGAGGTGCTCAGGGAAACGCTCAGAAATCACCTTGCACAATTGGTCGTACTCGTCGTAGCTCAGGAATCGGAGGCGACCGACACCCTCTTTCCGTTGCCGCACCAACCGGGCAGGATTCACGTTCACCTTCCCATTTCGCATCCCCTCCCGATAGCACAGACTCACGAATGACTCATTGAAAATGAATGGTCGGCCCTGGTGGACGATTTTCGAACCGTCGATGCTTCGGGAATCGGTTCGGGAGCCCCTCAGCATTCTCCCATTGACCCATTCAATCGAAACACCGCTATACGGTGAAGGGTTACTGTGAGCCTTCTGGGACTACTGGTGGGAAGACCATGCAGTCCGGACGGCCTTAGATCATGCAAATCCTTGCCTACCAGGTATGCATCGCAACTACCTCGGTCGCCACCGGCTTAAAGTCGACGACTTTGACGTGAAGAACTAGTTGGAGGTTGCGACTCGCCCAGTCTCTGGGCAGATGGCGTGTCATTTCGGAGATAGCCGTTGCGCTACAGACGTACTCGGCTGCAGCCAGCGTACCGTACTGTCCCATTCCGGCAACGCTTAGCATAGGCGCGTCGCCATGTGCGTGCGTCAGCCTGGTGACAATAGCGTAATCCTCGGTGTCATGCGAGTCTTCGGAGGCATGGAGCAGCCATCGGCGATTGCGGTCCTGCATGTCGTCGATTTCGTTGCGCGCGCTCAGAACAAAGCGCAGCTTCTTAGTGAGTTCCAACGTCATTGGATTGTTGAAGCCGCCGACCAGCAGCGAGGGGCTGTTGCGAAGTTCTGCAAAAGAGATGTCGTTCGGAAAGCGCTCCTGATAGCTCTGCTTCTGACGAGTCAAGCTGGCGACGATATTGGATACGGCAGCGACGTCTCCAAGGGCGACGAAGCTGTTTTCGGCCGGGTTCAGATCACCGCCTTTGATGATTACATCCGGCGCCAAAGGCACGAAGAACTCCTGGCCATGGGTCTCGAGCTGATGGGATCTGGCGTATTGGTCAAGCATGTTATCGGAGAGCCGGTACACGGCGTTGCTTCCAATGGCGATGATGACGGGCTTGGAACTGCCGGTCCACGGAGCCCAGAAGGCCTTGAGTTGCGAGGTCTGTGCGCTATTCCAGGCCGAAACAAGAACCACCACGGCTGCGAGAAGGAGCAGCGCTGCCGCCACGTAGGTCACCCGGATGTGCCCCCTGGCAGGAGAAGGATAGATCTCCGCGGCAACAACAGGGGCGGTTTGATGGAAATCCAGCACCTGCAGCAGGGAGTGCGGTTCCGATTCGACCGGATGAATCTCGACTGGAGGGTTGGGTTCGTGAAGGGCCGAATGGGAGCCACCCCTCAGCCGGAACGTTGCCCGATAGCAACCGGAAGGGATATCGATGTGAATCCCTGGCTCCTCCGGCGCAGACTGATAGAACTGGGCGAGCCGCTTTCGGACTTCTGCAGCCCGGAGCCGCACGACCGGGTCTTCGCCGGTCTCATAGTCGGGCCGCCGGCCGAACACTTCCGAACCGATCACGCGCTCGCGAAGGAGGTTATCCTCCCCGGCAAGAGTATGTTGGACGATGTACCGGAGCAGGTTTTGACACTGCTGCGTGTTGCGAAACGGAGGGCTGGACAGCACCTGATCCAGGGCGTGATGGATTCGAGCGGGATCTCGTAACCAGGGTTCCTGCGCATCCTGCTGAGTGAGGATCGGGTTAGTTTGAGTACCCATATTAAAGCTGGAGTCCGCAGAGCAGGTATTGTACCCCTCCAATTGAGCGGTGTCAACCGTGTTAAATCAGATAGTTAGGCTGGTACAGAACAGTACTCTGCCTTGCGCGTGGTGCGCCGTAGCGAGTCTCCTGTCATCCGTCGCAGTAATGGCAGTTTATTCAGGGAGAACCAGATGACATCAAGATTCCGATCCTACCTCCAGTATGTTCTGCAAACGTCATCTTCGAAGGAACGCCAGACGACGAGGCGTGAGAGTTATGCAATGGGCGGTATCCTGGCGCTCGCGGCGCTCTTCATGCTGTTGATGACCCCGCTGATGCAGGGCCAACTGACGACGGGAAGCCTTTCGGGAACCGTACGCGACTCCACCGGCGCCGTGGTAGCGAGGACGAATGTCACACTCCGCAATGATGCTACGGGCGATATCCGCAGTACCGTCAGCAATACCGGCGGCAATTTTACGTTTGCAGCGGTGCAGCCGGGCACGTATACGGTGAGCGTTGCGGCGGCGGGATTTGAACTCTGGAGGCAAACGGGTGTCGTCCTGAACTCGGGCGATGCTCGGGAAGTTTCGGGAATCGCGCTCAAGATAGGAGCTGCCGAAGTGACCGTCGACGTAACTTCGAGTGCAGCGCAGATCCTGACCACGGATTCCGGCGAACGGTCGGCGGTCTTGACCAGCCAGGATATCGAAAAACTGTCGCTGGAGAGCCGCAACATCTCCGAGCTGCTCAAGGTGCTTCCGGGCGTTACTTCGGTGCCCAATGGAACCTCGGGCGGGAGTTCTGTGGATTTCTCGGCTGAAGCTCCGACCGGCAGCACGGTGGGCGTCGGCTACTCGCCGAGCGGCTCGCCTTACCGCGGCGGCACATCTTTTCTGCTCGATGGCGCCAATATCATCGATCCCGGCTGCAACTGCTGGTCGATCGCGGTACCCAATCCCGACATGACGGCGGAAGTCAAGGTGGAGCAATCCTTCGGCGCCGACGCGCCAAACGGTCCGGTGGTTATCAACAGCACGAGTAAGAGCGGCGGAAACAAGTTCCACGGTCAGGCTTATTTCTATGCCCGCAACGATGCGCTCAATTCCAACACCTGGCTGGCCAATGGGTCGCATACGAAGCGCCAGCCAGGGGAATATTACTATCCGGGCGGAAGCATTGGCGGTCCCGTGCTGATCCCGGGCACGGACTTCAATAAGAATCGCAAGCTGCTTTTCTGGGCTGGCTACGAGTACTACAAGCAGACGCTGCCCTCGGCCAGCCCGCTGGAATCCTACGTTCCGAGCGCTGGCATGATGGCGGGTAATTTCACGTCCAGCGGCGCCGGCAACGCCGCACTCTGTCCCCAGGGGTTCAGCTCCGCCTCCACCACCTATTGCAATAACCTGACCGGCGCCGTTGCGCCCGACGGGACGCCGATCACCGGAGGCATCATCCCCGCCAAGTACCTAGACTCCGGCGCAGTTGCGCTGATGAAAATGTTCCCAGCACCCAATGCGGATCCGACGAGCAACCCCGGCGGATTCAACTATGTCCTGAACGTTTCCAACCAGCAGAACGGCTATCTCTGGCGCGCCAGGGTGGACTACAACATTAACGAGAATACCAAGCTGTTTGTCACGTATCAGACCGGCAAGACCACCTATCTTACCCCTGGGCATGTCTGGTGGAACCCGTCGTACGACGTTGCCTATCCGGGCGGCGACATCAGTCAACCCAACACATCCCGCGTAATGACGGCGAACCTGGTTGACGTCATCACCCCGACGCTGACCAATGAGTTTGTCTTTGGATGGGGCTGGGACAATGGACCGTTCGCGCCCACAAATCTACAGGCCATCTACAAATCCACGTTGGGTTATCCGTACGCCACGCTATACAACAGCGGTTCCCTGGTGGCGCCGTCGATCAACAGCGCCGGGGCGCAGACCTTTCCGGACATCTCTCAGCCAGCCTTCTACGGATCCGATGGTACCTATGCCACCAAGAAAGCCATCCCGTCCTTTGCCGACAACGTAACCAAGGTCTGGCGCTCGCACACCTTCAAGTTCGGCGCCTTTACCGAACTGGCGGGGAACGAGCAGGGAACGTGGTCGTATCCCAACGGCGATCTGAGCTTCGGCAGTCAGCCGCAGACGAACGTGGTCACGGGCAGCACGGTATCGCCGACCACGAAGATTGGCTCCTCCAACCCGACGGCAAACCTGGTGATGGGGATTGCTTCATCTTTCAGCCAGAACAACTACGCTCCGCTGCAGGACATGGCGTACCGGACCACATCCGCATATGTCCTGGACAACTGGAGACTCAATCCGCGGCTCATCCTGAATATTGGCATGCGCTGGGACCATGTGGGACGCTGGTACGACCGCCAGGGCGTGGGCATGGCCGTCTGGCTGCCACAACTCTTCGCCGGCGACGTAGCTCAAAACCAGGCGGCCAAGTCGATGGTGGTTCAGTATCCCGGTGTCCGCTGGCACGGTATCGACCCCGGTATTCCGATAGGGGGATCGCCGACGCGCCTTGCATATACATCTCCGAGGCTCGGGTTCTCTTACGATGCCCAGGGCCATGGCGAAACAGTGGTCCGCGGCGGCTGGGGCGAGTACGCATGGAACGACCAGTACAACGACTACGGCGGCCCTCTGAGCACATCGCAGAACATGCAGAGCTACAGCTCCCCCGGCAATCAGGCGATCACGCTCTCGCAGATTCCCCTGCAGACGTCTGCCGCTTTTCCTGCGCCCGCGGGCAGCGTCAACGCAGCGGACTATAACGACTATGCGGTGCCCCTCACCTATGCCTGGAACCTGACGGTAGACCGGCAGTTGCCCTTGAAGTCGCTGCTGGAGGTGGCATATGTCGGCAACAGCACCCACCATCTACTGATGGGCGGCCAAAGCGATGGCTCGGGCATCGGCGGTTCGCAGTTTCCCAATGTGAACAAGATTCCGCTCGGAGCCCTGTTCCAGCCAGATCCGATCACGGGCGCCGCAGCGCCCTCCGATCCGGAGAACCCGGCTACCATCGCGGATTATCATCCCTATTCCGGATGCACCGTCACCGGCGCGTGCTATGGGTACGGCACCAATTCCGTCTCCGTGCATCAGCACATCGGCTACTCCAACTACAACGGCCTGCAGATTGCGTGGCTGAAGCAGGCTGGCCATCTTTCCTTCAACTTCAATTACACGTGGTCGAAGGCTTTGGGTATCGTCGGCAGCACA
This sequence comes from Granulicella sp., assembly GCA_003133205.1. The sequence continues at coordinate 5,907 of PKWK01000334.1, forward strand.
CTCGATGCCTTCAATGTCCACGGAAACTATGGCGTCCTCTCCATCGACCGTCCTCAGGTATTCAACGCCTCGTATGCCTACAGCATCGGAAGCATGTATCACGGGGGATTCAAACCGTTGGGTGGAGTGGTGAACGGCTGGACGATCTCGGGAATCACCACGTTCCAGGCCGGCGGAAACCTGCAGGCCGGTTCCTCGCAGAACCTCGGGCTCACCATTACGCAGCTGGCTCAAACTGGCAAGAACATCGGTCCTGGTGCAAAAGACGAATCGCTGACCTCGAAGACCTACTTCGGGACCGACGCAAATTCGATTCTGCCCGTGACCAGCTGCAACCCTAAGAGCGGGTTGGCATCGCTCCAACTGGCGAAGCTCTCCTGCTTCAGCGCGCCGATCGTAGGGCAGCAGGGCAACCGGCAAGTCTCTCCGTATCTCAGCGGGCCTATTTACACCGATTCGGATCTGACCATCTACAAAACCTTCGCTCTAACCGAACACCAAAACGTGCAGTTCAGGGCCTCGGCGTTCGACTTCATGAACCATTCGCTCTGGGGCTTCAGCGGGAACAATCTACTTACGCTGAAGTACAACACCTCGGACGGGGGGCATACTTTCACTACTAACAAAGATATCCTGGGACTCAAGGATGTAAACCAATGGGGTGTCATGAACCAGAAGTCTCCATACTCCGGCGCAGGCTATGCAAGGATCGTGGAGCTGTCGGTCAAGTACAACTTCTAGTCAAATCCCATGGCGGGCAGATTCGCCCGCCATGGGGTTTTAACGTTTGAATGGTCACCGGGCGATGCGTGGCAACCTCTTAATCCAGGCCTGCACGATATTCCCAACCTTGTAAACGGCGTGTGGGAATCTCTGCAGCCAACCAGCTTTGGAGGTCACTGGGCATGTTCGTCCGTCGTAAGATTTTGAGCTGCACAATAGGCCTGTCGGTGCTTGCTTCGGTTCCTCACGGTGCAGCCGTCGCCCAGCAGGCGGTACTCACACGAGGGAACGCTGCCATAGTACTCCAGCCGTTTGCGCCAAATATTGTGCGCGTGACGTTGAGCCTGGATAAGACCGCTGCCTTGAAACCGCCTGGAGTTGGCATCACAGCAACGGGCGCTGCCGCAGGATGGGCAGAGGAGAGCGTGGACGGTGGCGACACCTTTCGCTCCGATCGTATGGTTATCCATGTTTCACCTGAATCCCATGGGGCTCCCTCAGGCACACAGGCGGATATCGCCAGATACTTCAACGGTTCGACTCCATATATCGGTTTGAGGATCGAAACACCGGCGGGCGAGCAGATCCTGAGCCTGCAGGGATGGGAGATGTCCGTGCCTAACCATAAGGACGGCAACGCCGGTGTGCTCTACGACAGGCGTCCGGGAGACGATCCCTTTTTCCAGGTGGGCGCAACATTCGCCGCTCCCGCGGACGAGCACTATTATGGGCTCGGGCAGAATCAACAAGGCTTTCTGGACCTTCGAGGACATTCGGTAGATTGCGCTCACGATTACACAGCGGCCGCGGGACCGAGCGTGTGCGTTCCGTTCGTGGTCACCAATAAAGGCTATGCGCTGTTGTGGGACAACCCATCCAGAACGCGCGTGGATTTCGCCTTCAACGACCAGACTCGTTGGACATCCCAGGTGGGTCAGCGCGTCTCGTTCTTCGTCATCGTCGGCGACACCTACGATCAGCTCTACCAGGGCTATCGTTTGCTGACCGGCAGTGTTCCTATGCTTCCGAAGTCTGCCTATGGTTACATCCAATGCAAGCAACGCTACACCTCACAGAAGGAGATCCTTGACGTAGCTAATGGCTACCGCGAGCGTCACCTGCCTGCGGATGTGATGGTGGTTGACTGGTTTTACTTCACCAAGATGGGCCAGATGGACATGAACCCGAAATCCTGGCCCGATCCGGCAGCCATGAACGCCGAGTTGCACAAGCTCGGCTTCCACAGCATGATCAGCGTCTGGCCGCGCTTTGTGCCGGAAGACCGGTACTATGACACACTGCTGAAGAACGGATGGTTTGAACACCTCGCCGACGGCACGCCCACCAATGGAATGCCATACGACCGTGCGGGCTCCGACATCGACACAACCAACCCCGACGCTGCCCACTGGTACTGGAACACCATTCGAGAGAATTTTGTGAACAAGGGTTTCGATGCATTCTGGGCCGATGAAACCGAGCCCGACCTGCCTCCGAATGGAAGCTATCTGGATGTTGGTCCCGGGACGGAATACTTCAATGTCTACCCTTACTTCCACACCAAGGCCTTGTACGACGGCTTTCGGCACGACCTGCCGGAGAGGCGCGCACTGATCCTTTCCCGTGACGCGTACCTGGGCGCACAACATAACGGGACCATCTTCTGGTCCTCTGACATTTCGCCTACTTGGGACACGCTGAAGCGACAGGTGCCGACCGGACTGAACTTTGTCGCGTCGGGCATGCCTTACTGGAGTACAGACATCGGTGGCTGGCAGTATCTTCCCTATTCGCACACTCCGGAACGGCCCCCTTTGATTGATCCCAGCACTGCACGCGATAACGTCGGCCGCTATGACGACTATCCGGAGTTGTATGTCCGCTGGTTCCAGTACGCAACCTTCCAGCCGACGATGCGGGCGCACGGCAGCCGCACCTTCAATGAAGTCTGGTCTTATGGCAAGCAGGCGGAGCCCATTCTGGAGAAATACCTGCGTCTGCGCTATCAGCTTATGCCGTACATCTACTCGCTCGGCTACTCTTCGCATGAGACCGGCGCGCCTTTCATGCGCGGCCTGTTCATGGATTTCGGTCAGGATCCGAAGGCCGCTTCAATTGGCGACGAGTATATGTTCGGGCCGGCACTATTGATCGCCCCAGTCACGGAACAGGGCGCCACCAGCCGCAGAGTTTATCTGCCTGCGGGCACGGATTGGTACAACTTCTGGACAAACGAGCGCTTGCACGGAGGCCGCCACGTAACCGTGGCCGCGCCGATCGATACCATCCCCATCTTTGTGCGCGCGGGATCGATCCTTCCGCTCGGAGCGGCGATCGAGAGCACCAATGAGAGGCAGGCGATTACCAGCGTGCGCGTCTATCCGGGTGTCGATGGCGACTTCACCCTCTACAGCGACGACGGCACTACCTATGCCTACGAAGCCGGAAAAAGTGAGATCACCCACCTGCACTGGAACAATGCGGCGAGCAAACTGGAGCATACAGGCGCTTCGGCATGGAGCAAACCCGACGAAGCGCTGGTGGAGATTGCCGGCAAGGGCGGAAGAGACTAAAAGGGGTTGGTGCCTCTTCGATCGTCTGCAGTGGTTATCAGTGCGCGATGGAGAGATCGAGTGGTTCTGCCCGCCAGCTAAGTGAGGAAGCCCTACGTGACATTGTTGACTCGTCGCCATCTGCTTTGTTCCGGGGCCGCGACCCTTGCGTCCTCATTCTTTTCGAGCAGCTCCATCGCACGCGCTGCGGCACTGGAGACCGGTGCAGGAGCGGCAGCCGTCGCTCCGCGTGAGCGGCTGCTGCTTGATTTTGGGTGGAAGCTCTTTCAGGGCCATGGGACCGATCCGCGCCGCGATCTCGGATTTGGGGCGGGCCAGGGAGACTTTGCCAAGTCAGGCAGTTTTGACTTCGCCACGGAAAAGTTCGACGACTCGAAGTGGCGCTCGCTGAACCTTCCGCATGACTGGGCGGTGGAACTGCCGTTCGTTCATGACGAAGCACAACAGGGGCATGGCTACAAGCCAATCGGCCGTCGCTATCCTGAGACGAGCGTGGGCTGGTATCGGCGTGTGATTGAAATTCCAGAGAACGACCGCGGCCGCCGCATATCGATTGAGTTTGACGGCGCTTTCCGCGACGCGCTGGTCTTTTTCAATGGATATTTCATCGGTAGGAACGACAACGGGTATGCGCCTTTCAGCTTCGATCTGAGCGACTTTATCAACTACGGCGGCAAGAACTTTCTTGTCGTCCGCATGGACGCGAGCTTCGGCGACGGCTGGTTCTATGAGGGGGCCGGCATCTACCGGCATGTGTGGCTCACCAAGAGCGATGCGCTGCATCTGGGCCGGTGGGAGAGCTACGTCCGTAGTGAGGCCAGGGGCAATGCTGCAACGATGAGCCTGGGCACGATCGTACAGAATGAAGGCAAGCAGACGGAGGTCTGTCGGGTCCGCTGGCAGGTTTTCGATGTGAAGGGAAAGCCGGTTGCGACAGCGGACGCCACGCCGCAAACCATTGCAGTCGGCGGCGCAGTCAACTTTACGGCAACTGCGAGTATTGCCAATCCATCCTTGTGGTCGCCAGAGTCTCCGGCGCTCTACTCCGCGATCGTTACGGTTGAGTCGGGCGGCAAAACGCGCGATGCGGAAAGGATTCGGTTCGGCGTACGGAGCGTTCTTTTCGACGCGAATAAGGGGTTCTTCCTGAACGGAAAACCAGTGAAGATCAAGGGCACGTGCAACCACCAGGACCACGCAGGGGTCGGTGCCGCACTGCCGGACCGGCTGCAGTGGTTTCGTCTCGCCGTGTTGAAGGAGATGGGATCGAATGCGGTGCGCACTTCGCACAACATGCCCACTCCAGAGTGGGTGGAGGCATGCGACCACATGGGCATGATGATGTTGTGCGAGACGCGCATGATGAGTTCCAACGCCGAGGGACTCGCCCAATTGGAACTGATGGTGAAACGCTACCGCAACTCTCCGGCGATCATCCTGTGGTCGATGGGCAACGAAGAGTGGCCGCTGCAATCCACCGAGCATGGCGAGCATGTGGTGGCAACCATGGTCGCGCGAACCCACCAGCTCGACCCCACAAGGCTATGCACGGCCGCGACGACCGCACCGTTCGAGAACAGCGTCGCCAAATCGCTTGACGTGGAAGGATTCAACTACACGCTGAAGGACATTGACGCTTCTCACGCGGCGCATCCGAAGCGGCCGTCGATCGGCACGGAGACCGCGAGCACCGTCTCGACGCGCGGCATCTATTCGACCGACAAGCTACGCAACTGGGTCAGCGCGTATGACGTGAACCATACGGACTGGTCCGAGATCGCGGAGGAGTGGTGGAAGTTCTATGCGGGGCGCCCATGGCTTGCAGGCGGTTTCGCGTGGACGGGCTTCGACTATCGCGGCGAGCCGACTCCCTATGGCTGGCCGTCGATCAATTCTCAGTTCGGCATTGTGGACATGTGCGGCTTTCCCAAGGATAACTACTTCTATTACAAAGCGTGGTGGGGCGCCGATCCGGTGTTGCATCTTTTCCCCCACTGGAATTGGGAGGAGCGCATTGGAGGAATCATCCCCGTATGGGTCCACTCCAACCTGGACGAGGTGGAACTGCTACTGAACGGCAAGAGCTTGGGCAGCCAGAAGGTGCAGCCTCTGACTCACCTTGAGTGGAAAGTGATGTACGAACCGGGTGTGCTGGAGGCGCGCGGCAGCAAGAATGGCAAAGTGTTGGTGACCGAGCGGCGCGAGACCACGGGCAAGGCGGCCACGATCAAGCTCACAGCCGATCGTACGGAGATCGATGCCGATGGAGAAGATATCGCTGTGCTTCGCGTCGAGGTACTGGACCAAGAGGGCCGAAGTGTGCCCACCGCGGACAACCAGATCAGCTTCAAAGTTACCGGCGCTGGCGCATTGATTGGCGTGGGCAACGGCGACCCCAACTGCCAGGAATCGGACAAGGAGCCTAAGCGCAGTCTGTTCAATGGTCTGGCTCAAGCAATCGTGCAGGCAGCCAGGATCCCGGGAACGATCACGGTGGAAGCATACGCGGAGGAGTGGCCGGGACCGAAGCTGCCTTCAACGACGCTCAGCATTACGACGAAGCGGGCTGTGCCGAGACCGTCGGCCTGATCGACGGGCCGCCACCTGTTGCGCACCATCTTGTGGGTGATCGTCGACCGAGCTCAGGAAATCCCGGCAAACTGCACCTTATGCAGAATTCTGTCGAAAGGGCGGAATTGGTCAGAAAGCGCTGTTCGAGCTTTTCCGTAGACTCTGTAAATGCAATGCCTGCTTAAATCGTCCACCAGGGCCGACCATTCATTTTCAATGAGTCAGCATCCAAGAAGTCTGTGTCGGGCAGCAGCTACCCTCTTGTTCCTTTACCCACACTTTGTGGAACAGCCGGATCGGGTGGATCCGGCCCTTGATCCCGTGAGGTTTAGGCGACCGGTTTTTGCAGCCCTTTTTTAACAGCGGGGTTTTGCTCGCTGAGCACGCGGTGGATGGTGGTGCGGGAGACCAAGTAGCTCTTCGCCAGTTGTCCCCGGCTATGACCTTGCTGGCGGTCGCGGAGGATGGCGGCCCGATCGAGAACCAGGGCCTTCCGTCCGATGTGCCGTCCTTCGAGCTTGGCCCGCCGCATGCCGGCGCGCACTCGCTCGACGATCAGGCTGCGCTCCAACTCCGCGATTGCGCCGATGATGACCACAACGGCCCGACCGAGGGGGCCACCGGTGTCGATTTGTTCCCGGAAGGAGATGAACTCGACGTTGAGCCGGTTCAGCTCATCGAGCACCTCGAGGAAGTGTTTCACCGACCGTGCGATCCGGTCGGAGGCCCAGACCAGGACGACGTCGAATTGGCCGCGGCGGGCATCCCGCATCATGGCATCGAGCCCCGGCCGGCGAGCCTTCGCTCTGGAGATCATGTCAGTATATTCCTCGACGATCTCATAGTCGCGCTGCTTCGCCATCTCGTGGAGGTCGTA
>PKWK01000208.1 GCA_003133205.1 Granulicella sp.
TTGCACCACGGGCTGCTAAGGCCGCCCTGGCTCCGCGCTGCCGGTCCCTTAGTTGAATGCAGCCAGCACCGCGATGGCCGTCGATCTCTGAAAAAAACGGACCTTAGATCAACCCACGCCTATACAACGAGTTGAGAGAGTGATTGGTTAACAGGCTCCGGGATTGACTGCCGACCTGGGTCCGCAAACAGACTGCAACGCATGAAGTCTAGGGGTTCCAGGGCGCACCACGGTGATAGGGATCACTCCGCAGCAGTCGCGCAAAGGCCCGCTTACGGCTTCGGCCGGTGCGCGATGATCCGCTCCTTGATCTGCTCGTAAGCCGCCGGCGGAAGAATCCCCCGCGTCGTCAACTGATTCTTCGCCGTGTACGGCCGCCCGGCCACAATGCGCTGCACGTACGCATCGCCCATCCCAGGCAGCGCCTTCAACTGCACGGCCGTCGCCGTATTGATGTCGAGCAGATCCTTCGATGCGGCAATCTTCTGCGCGATGGTCTGCGGCGGTGCCGTCTGCGCCGCGGCTCGATTTGCGGGGATCGTTATAAGGGAAAAACTAACAGCCATCGCGGCAGCCAACACCCTGCCACGCACTCCAAACAAAACACGCATCACATCTCTCCTGAAGAATCTCTGCAAGGCAAACAGGAAGCGCTCCAAGAGTAGCGCACTCTCCCTCCTAAAGAGGCGTCTAGCTCTTGCTTGGATACAGTCATGATCTGCTCCATAGCCTTGTCGAACTTCTCAAACTCTTCTGAGAATTTTGGGGTCACGCTGTCCTCTCTAACATCAACATCCGTAGCGGCCCATGAAATGTGTATGGGCCAACTGAACATGTATATCTTTGTGTTTTGTCTGAATTCTCGGACGTGAATCGTATCCTTATGTTGAAGCTGGGTAGTCGTTCGTCCGGGTGGCGGTTCCAGCGGAAAGAACCTCTTACGTTCTTTTTTCCCTCTACAACTTCCCACAAAATCATTTCGCACAGATCAAACTTCACTACTTCACTTAGGGAGCCAATCAAGATGCTTTCAGTTTCTCCAGAAGGAATGGTCTTCTTAGGAACCGAACCATCACCCCAGCCACACCTGAACTCCCCGCGCCGATAGTCGTTGACCCCGTTCGGATGCCCGATGATTTCGCAAAATGCGGAGAATGTGTCTTTCTTCCCAAGGTTCTTTACGATCAATATCTGTTGAATACCTGGGCCTTCAGAGGGGGTGACTAGCAAGTTCATCTCACCTCTCACTCTGTTTACGTAAAAAGCAAAGGCAGCCATAGCTATGAACCCACCAAGGGGTATCAGAACCAGTTCCAGCGATGAGGCGGGGTGATGTGCCAGCCTCTGCCAGTAACCTGCAATCAGCCCTAACAAAGCGACACCGCCGCCGAAGACAAGCCACTTGAGAACGTCGTACTTGAAGTTCCCTCGAACTTGCTCCCACTGCCCTTTGACCCAACCCATACCTCAGATGGTCGCAGTACTTCCCCTATGCAGTCAAAAAAATCATCTGCATCGGCAAAATTTTGATCTATATGGGATGGTGCTGGTTTGGAGGCGGAATTGCCTACAGAAGTTGCTGAGTCATGTACTTCATTGCCGGGCAAATTGATTTGGATTCATGTATCTAATTCCGAGTAGTCGCCGAAACAACCTAGGCTATGCCGGAAGCACGGGCGTTAGGACTGTGATCTTCGCCACTGACACACCCCACCCAACCGGTGCATAATGTTCCCGGAGGTTGAGGTATGACTACCCGCCCACTTCCCCTATCGAGCGTCCTCCCCGTCCCTGTCCGGCTCCCCCACGCCGACCGAGTCCTGGTCCCCATCGACTTCTCCGACGCCTCCCTTGCGGCCTTCAACCGCGCCATCGACATCGCGAAGATCTATCACTCTTCGCTCGTGCTCGTTCACGTCATGGCCGACCAGACCGCCAACGGCATGGCCACCATTCTCCCCGGAGCCTTGATGAAGCTGGAACTCGATCTCCAGGACGATCTCGACCACCTGCGCCTGATGGCCATCAACCAGGGAGTCCCCTGCTCCATCCTCTTCCGCAAAGGGCCCGTCGTCGAAAATGTCCAAGAAGTCCTCCACTATGAAGCGATCGATCTCCTCGTCCTCGCCACCCACGGAGGCCGCGGTCTGCACGGAGTCTTCCTCGGCTCCACCGCCGAGCGCCTCATCCGCGCCGTCACCATCCCTGTCCTCACCGTCGGCTCCGCGCGCAACCAGCCCGACTGGGACGAAAAGGGCGCGCGCCACATCCTCTTCGCCGGCGACTTCACCGCTGAAACGCTCTGCGGCCTCTCCCTCGCCCTCGGAATCCAACAAACCACGGGCGCCCGCCTCTCCGTCGTTCAGGTCGTCCCGCCCGGAACCTGTCCCGAAGCTATACGCGCCATCCGCGAGAACATCACATCCCTCGTCCCACCCGGAACAGACATCAATACTCCAACCGGCCGCATAGGCAGAACAGTCTGCCAGCTCGCGCGGGAACTAGGCGCAGGCCTCGTCTCCTTGGGCGTTCACCGGAATTCGTTTGCCCGCGAGTTGTTCGGAACCGGCCTCCTCGAGATTCTCTTGAATGCTCCGTGTCCAGTCCTCAGCGTTCGCCAATGCGACCAGTAGGTAGATCCTCTCTTTACCAACTGTTGCGCAGAACTCCGGCCAGCCACTCATCGGGTACCACACCGCCTGCCCTGAAGCTGCCCTGAGACTACCGAAGGGGGGCCCGCTCCTCGCAAGTGGGATTTCGCGCCATCCGCTCGCAATCTGTCACTTTTGTGTCACTTTTAGGTCACCTTCGACGGTTCTCGCCCCTCGCATCCGCAAAGTCAGTTAGAGTTGTGATAACCGTCGCTCCGTCGAACCCTGTGCGAGAAGCCTCGGCCAGTTGCGACTATCTCGGCTATGATCCAGAACCGCTTCCATCTCGCGACCCGCACCGCCCGGCTCACTGCACTCGCCGTCCTCGCCGCAGGCCTCGCAGGCTGCCAGAGCATGGCCGGCGCCCCCCAGATCGCGCAGGTCCGCGTCATCGACGCCTCCCCCGACGCCCCCGCCCTCGACATCTATCAAAACTCACCGTCTCAAGCTGCGCCTGCCGGCCTCTATAACATCGGCTTCGGCACCGTCAGCTCCTACATGCCAATCGCCCCCGGAGCCTACACCCACGCCGCCTACACCGCAGGCACTCAGCAGCAACTCGCCGCCATTCGCGGAACCTTCTCCACCAACGGCCAGTACACCGTGCTCGCCGGCAACATCGCCGCCAACCTCCAGATGACGGTGCTCAAGGACCAGTCCACCCCCGCGCCCGCCGGCCAGACCGCCCTCCGCTTCCTCGGCCAGGCCACCCGCGCCGGCGCCATCGACATCTACCTGCTCCCCCCCGGCTTTTCCCTCGCCGGAGCCTCCCCCATCGCCACCGGCGTGGGCTTCGGCAGCAACACCGGCTACCTTAACGAGCCCAGCGGAACCTACTCCATCGTCGCGTTCCCCTCGGGAGCCGTCCCCAGCGCCACCACGCCGACCTACACCGGCAGCCAGGTCAGCTACCCCGGCACCTCCGTCCGCACCATCGTCTTAATCGACCAGCCAGCAGCCACCCCCGGCCTGCAAATCATCACCGCCGACGACTACGACGCCCCCTCCGCCAGCTAGCCCCAGCTAATAGGTCCTGACAATGTTGGAGCCGAGAAAACCGCCGTCGGCCGGGTGCCCCATTCATCGCGTCTTTTGCGACGAGTGGGTTATCGCCCCTGAGCGCAGCCGAACGGGTCGACCGCACTTCGCTCCCGCTGTAATCCCGAACGAACGAAAAACGCATGTCATTCTGAGCGCAGCGAAGAACCCCCGCATTTCGCCTTTGCCGTTGCCTGTTCTCCCTCGCACCCAGCCCAGCGTCCGTCATCTCGACCGAAGCGCAGCGCAGTGGAGAGACCCCCCGCATTTCGCCGTTGCCCTTGCGGTTGCTCGTAACCCTTACGTACCACCCCTTTGAACGGAATGAACCGAAGTTTCCGAAAACCCGACTTTTGCAGGCAGTTCACATCCTTGGTTTCGAGCACGTTATGGGAATATCCATTAGCGATATACTCGCTTCAATCTGCCTAACTCAGGGGGATACCTCTTGATTTGCAAAAAACGAGTTCTCCATGTCCTGCTGACCGCTGCCCTCATTCTTTGTGCCGGCCTTGCTTGTGCACAGGATCGGAACTTGTTGCCAAAATACGGTTCCTTGCCAAAAGCAGAGTGGCAGAAAGCTGCTGACGCAAAATTCATCGCTGCTATGGATGAGGAATATCACGGTGACCGGAACAAGGCCTCAATGGATATGGCAGCACGTGGTTGGCAATATTTGGCTGCAGGAGATCTTGCGGACGCCATGCGACGCTTCAACCAAGCCTGGCTATTGAACAATAGCAACGGCACTGCACTATGGGGTATGGCGGCAGTCGAGGCCAGCTCGCAAAAATTCGATGACTCCCTAAAGCTCTTTGCAGAAGCTGAAAAGTTCGTTGGCAGCGAAATCAACTTTTCGGTTGACTATGCAAAAGCAATTGGAAACGCGGGCGTTGAGCTAAAGGATGACGCGCTGCTCAAGGATGCATTCGATCGCTTCGAACACATCTATCAGCAGGCGCCACAGAACACAAAGAATCTGCAGAATTGGGGGATGACTTTGTTCAGAGTAGGGAGATACTCCGAAGCTTGGGCAAAGGTAAAACTTGCTGAAGCCACGCCGAACAAAGGTGACCTCGATCCCCGCTTCTTAGCGGCTTTGCAGTCGCGCATGCCGCGGCCACAAGACTGAATAGAAACTGCACACTGAGTCCCGCGTAGCGCTCGGGCGGCCTTGTAGGCATCCAAACCGTAGTTCCCCAAATACGGCGTTTACTGAGATGGTCCGCCGCTT
>PKWK01000088.1 GCA_003133205.1 Granulicella sp.
CTGTTTCTTAACCCACACGTTGTGGAACAGCCGGATCGGGTGGATCCGGCCCTTGATTCCGTGAGGTTTACGCGGCAGGTTTTTCGAGCCCTTTTGTAACATCGTGGATTCGCTCATCCAGCACTCGATGGATAGTCGTTCTGCTCACCAGATGCGTTTTCGCCAGCTGGCCCAGGCTCTGCCCGTTCTGCCGGCCGCGGAGGATCGCGGCTCGATCGAGGACCAACGCTTTGCGGCCGATGTGCCGGCCTTCGAGCTTAGCGCGTCGCATGCCGGCGCGCACACGTTCGACGATCAGGCTGCGCTCCAGTTCTGCGACGGCGCCGACGATCACCATGATCGCTCTTCCCAACGGACCGCCGGTGTCGATTTGTTCGCGGAAGCTGATGAACTCGACATTGAGCCGGCTGAACTCATCGAGTAGCTCCAGGAAGTGTTTGACCGACCTGGCGATCCTGTCCGAAGCCCAGACCAGGACAACATCGAATTGGCCGCGGCGGGCGTCGCGCATCATCGCATCAAGTCCCGGCCGGCGAGCCTTGGCTCCGGAGATCATGTCGGTGTATTCCTGGACGATCTGGTACCCGCGCTGCTTGGCCATCTCATGGAGGTCGTGCATCTGGGTTTCAGGGTGCTGATCGAGAGTGCTGACTCGCATATATAAGGCGGCGCGTTTCATTTAGGAGCCCTTTCAGGCATCATTATATATCTGAGATAGGTAGAGCAGCAGAGATAAAAGCCCCACTTTGAGTCCCAGCAGGATGACAAGGACTACACCCTCTACTCCACCCGCCTCGAGCCCAAGGGACCTGATGCGCTCGCAGTAGCCAAGCCCAAGCAGGAATACTCCATGTGGCATGCTGCCAAGCAGGAGATCCGTACCTTCGCTGAGTTCATCGGTCTCCCTGGATTCATCATGAAGAGCAGCTACAACGCTCTTTATCCTGATCAACGCCAGGGCAAGGACGTCTACCTCCAGGGCTCTCGCCAGATGGACTCCGTCACCCGCCAGTACTACGAACGCTCCCTCGGCGCCGGCATGTTCGTCTCCCCGATGACCGAGAACGGACTGGTCGGTTACTCCGAACCCTTCCGTCGATTCGTTCAGCATGAAGGCTTCGCTCCCCAGGTCAACGAGATCGCCAACGACATGCCGTCGTGGATCCCGGGCGACGATCATCTGATCGACTTCAAGAAGGGTGACCCGTACACCAAGGTGGATGAGGGCTATGCCAGGCTGCCGGGCGCTGGATCATCTATATAGACTAGGTGCCTTCGTCACGCCGAACATAAAACATCCCTCGCACGCGCGCCACTGACCAGCTCTCCCTCGTGGTCTCTTCCCGTCCCACACAAAAACTTCCCATCGCGCGTCCGCCGGGATCCCACGCCCTCGTCTCTCGCTCCCAGCACGGCATCCCAGGCAGCCCACCGCAGTCCTTCGCGGAGACTCTCAGCTTGCTTCCATTACTCATTGCGACACGTCTAGGATGGGGGTGACGGTGGAGTTGTTGCGTCTGTCTTGATTGATCCTGGAAGCGGAAACACAGCGGCCAGCCGCCGATTCTGATGATCAGACCCTATGGGTTTGGCTCGAAGTCGCTAGGTGTCAGACTCTCGGCATGATTACTTTACGTACTTCGCATGTACCGTTCGCCGAGCTTCCTTCCGAGGCTCGCGCGTTGCTTTTCATCTTTGCCATGGGCGCCGCGGCGTCCTATGTGGCGCAACCACCCAAGCGGTCAGAACTGACCCCGGTACTCGAGTCCATCTGGAATCGGCATCGGCTATGCCGCAGCGACCTCGCCGACCCTTTCCGCCTGACCGCCTTGCTCAAGACGGAACTGTCATCCCTTTGCATTGCTGGGGGTGCCCAATGACCGGGGCGACCGCACCGGATGTTTGTCGTTCCTCTGTCGACGGGCACCTCGTGGCGCTGTTCGAGGCTGCACAGCGTTGGATCATTGAGCAGGGCCTTGTCCTGGGGGAGATCGAGTACATCCTCGGCCAGACCGGCAAGCTCCTTGGGCTGTACCGTGGTCGCCTCACGGCAGAGAGGCTCCCACCATCCCTCAGGACTCCGTACGAACTGATGGCCTGGACACGTCCAGTGAGGGCAGAGGATGACGTGACCGGGTTAGAGCAGTATTCCCATTGGTTTGCCCGCTGGCTGGTCCTGTGCCTGCCAGTGGACCAAAATCTGGAGGACGCGGTATGTTGTGTGATCTTGATTCAGGCCAAATCGCGAGCCCAGACATTCGTATACTGATCACGATATGTCTGAGACTCGTGACAAGCGCCGNNTCGTGCGCCAGGGGAAGCCCGGGGCCCGAGGTCGAACTGACTACAAGCCCACCGCCGCCGGGAAAAAACTCCTGCGAGATGGCTGGCTACCTTTGATCGAAGCTGGTCCCAGCGGCGACCTTGATTCCGATCTTCGCGTGGCACTGCTAGCGATCTGGGCGGGCGGCGACCGTCAGATGGCTGCCGACTTCCTCCGACGGTCCGGGGACTTGAAGATGGAATCGGTTGCCGCGGCCGAGCTGACAAGTGACGCAGTCGCACCTCTGGCCCGCTGGTACGCCGATCTCCGATCCTCGACGGAGAAGGCACTCCTCGCAGCTGAAGTGGAGGCCATCCGCGCTATGGTCTATTCCCTGCCCCGGCGCCTCACCGGAAAGCGCGGGCGCAGCACGCTTCCTCCGAAGGGTCGGAAGGGCGCCTGAGGGTGTTCCAGAAGGCCGTCTGAGGGTTCTGAATCATTGCAACGGGTGATCGGCTCCTACCGCCTGCACGGGCCTCTCCTGAGGCTCCAACTCGGTTCGTCGACTGAATCACGCCAACTCAGGTAAAGACGCGCTTTGATCCAAATATTGACCTGATGTGATCCTCTGCCCCATAAGGGGAATATCGCATTCAATGGGAGAGTAATAGATTGGGGCCGGTTGCAGACATCAAACGTGACTAGTCGAACTGGGTGCTCAGACGACTCTTAAGAAGAAGTACTGGCGCGCCACTGTCAAATTCAATAGGGCAATCGGCGCAATCCGGGGCTGAGGCAGCATCGCCAAGAAGCTCGGAAAGTTAAACAAATGTTGGTAACCGATGTTCTAGAGAATTTTAGGAAATAGTGTAAACT
>PKWK01000090.1 GCA_003133205.1 Granulicella sp.
GCGGCGGGCCAAGCTCGAAGGCAGGCATATTGGGCGGAAGGCCCTGGTCCTCGATCGGGCCGCCATCCATCGTGACCGCCAGCAAGGTCACAGCCTAGGACAGCTGGCGAAGAGCTACCTGGTCTCCCGAACGACTATCCATCGGGTGCTCGGCGAGCAAATCCCTGCCGTTACAAAAGGCCTCGAAAAACCCGCCGCCTAAACCCCACAGAATCAGGGCCGGATCTCACCGATCCGGCTGTTCCACAACCTGTGGGTTGTGAAACATATAGGGCTGGGTGCAGATGAAACCAGCCGGTGTTAGCACGTTTCACGCAAACAATCTCGTCGACTCTGACAAAGCACAGAAAAGCTGGGTGGGCCCCAGCCCTCGGAACTCACCCATCTCTTATTCCTCGGCCCAGCGGAACTGTCAGCGAAGGCTTTTCCGCCGACTGCGTAAGGTCCGGCGTGACGGGAGCAACAATGTACGGTGGTTCGAGCCGCGTAATCGTGATCCTTGGCGGCGTAGCGTTGCCGCGCATTACAAGTTGATGATTTTCGCGTCGACGGAGCAACCCTTACTACAGTCAACAATCGCTACCTAACTTTAACCCGCCAGTAACTACAGTCCCGCTGCACCAAGCCTACCCTCACTCTGCTCGCGAGATCGCGCGGGCATTCACAACTTCAACACAGAGGCGCATTCGATGCCGAACCAAAGCCGCACCCCCCGCAGCATCGCTTTCCGCTGCAGCGCAGCCCTCATGGCTGCACTGCAAGTGTTCGCAGGTGGTCTCCCTGCGCTCGCGCAATCCAACGACAAGAACGACAGTAGCGCCGGCACGTACACGCCCATCAAGCACGTTATCGTCATCATCGGAGAGAACCGCACCTTCGACCACATCTTCGCTACCTACAAGCCTATCAAAGGCGAGACCGTGGACAATCTCTTGCACAAGGGCATCATCTACGACGATGGGACTCCCGGGCCCAACGTCTCGCTCGCGCGCCAGTACTCCGCCAAGGACACCCACGCCGACCATTACCTGGTCAGCCCCATGGATAAGTCGCTCTATCCGCACCTGCCCACGCCGCTCGCCGGTGGCCCCACGGTTCCCTTCCTCTCCAGCGTGCCCCTCGCTGAGTTTGTCGAGAACGGCCTCCCCAACCTGCAGTACTACACCTACGCCACGACCGGAGGCACCGGCCTCGCGACAGGCGTGCCCGACACCCGCATCCCAAACCTCAACAGCCTGCCCGACGGACCGTTTCAGCTCACTCCCGGCATCCCCTACGACGCCTACGCCGGCAGCCCCGTCCACCGCTTCTACCAGATGTGGCAGCAGCTCGACTGCAACATCAACTTCTCCGACGAGTGGAACCCTAGCGGCTGCAAGGCTGATCTCTTCCCCTGGGTCGGCATCACTGCCGGCTCCGACACCAATGGCGCGCCGCAGCCGGTCCCCTTCACCGAACAGACGCAGGGTGAGGGCGGCAACTCCATGGGCTTCTACAACGTCCAGCAGGGCGATGCGCCCTACCTCAAATCGCTCGCCGACAACTACGCCATGAGCGACAACTACCACCAGGCCGTCATGGGCGGCACCGGAGCTAACCACGTCATGATGGGCACGGGCGACGCCATCTTCTTCACCAACGCAAAGGGCGACCCTGTCACTCCGCCCGAGAACGTGCTCGTTGCCGCCGGCACGGCAAACGCCGGAGTCGTCAGCGAGATCGAGAATCCGAACGCCATGCCCGGCACCAATAACTACTACACCGAGGACGGTTACGGAGCAGGTTCGGCCGGCAAGCCGTCCTCAGGCGGCGGCAGCTACAGTAACTGTTCCGACTCCGATGCCCCAGGCGTCCGCTCGGTCCTCAGCTACCTCAATTCGCTGCCCTACGAAGTGGACCCGAAGTGCGAGGCTGGGCACTACTACCTCCTCAACAACTACAACCCCGGCTACTTCGCCAACGGGGCCAACGCCTACACCGACCCCAACCCCAAGAACACCGTCTTCACTGTCCCGCCCTCCAGCCTCCGCACCATCGGCGACGCGCTGCTGGAGAAGAACATCTCCTTCAAGTACTACGGCGACGACTGGGACCGCGCTAAGGCCGATCCCTATTACCAGAATCCCATCAACGTCTACTGCAACATCTGCAACTTCTTCCAGTACTCGAGCAACATCATGACCAACCCCGCCCTTGTTGCGGCCCACCTACAGGACACCACCGACCTCTACACGGACATCACCAACAACACCCTTCCGGCCGTCTCCTTTGTCAAGCCCAGCGGCCTCGTCGACGGTCACCCCGGCACCTCCAAGGTCGATCTCTTCGAAGGCTTCACCAAGAAGATCGTCGACATGGTGCAGGCCAACCCCAAAGTCTGGGCCGATACCGCCATCCTGGTCACCTTCGACGAAGGCGGCGGCTACTACGACTCAGGATACGTGCAGCCCGTCGACTTCTTCGGCGACGGGACCCGCATCCCCATGCTGGCCATCTCACCCTTCACCAAGCCCGGCCACATCTCACACCAGTACAACGACCACGTCTCGATCCTCAAGTTCATCGAGTACAACTGGAAGCTGAAACCGCTCACCGATCGCAGCCGCGACAACCTCCCCAACCCCAAACAGAAGGGGGCCAACCCCTACGTCCCCACCAACTCGCCCGCCATCGGCGACCTCACCGATCTCTTTGACTTTGACAAGAAGTAGTCCGCGCCTACAGTTTCTCCATTTGGACCATCACTCAGACAAAAATACCGTCTCAGTGGTGGTCCGCTTTTTTTCTCCGCGCGCCGAAGCCATAAGAGGATCTCACTGAGCGGCATCAAGGCCGTCGACTCGGGATGACCTGGGATGGCGATGGTTTCTCCGTTCGAGATCCTATCCTTCGCCGAATAAGTGACAGCGATTACACGTATTCGATTAATTTGCCTGTTATTCACCTGACGTACAAGTTGGGTGGATAGAACCGTTGTGGTGAGACGTTCGGCTGAAGCTGAGCAGCTCAAATTTCCCAGCCACAAGTGGTTTGCGAGGCTCCATGAGAATTCCGTGCCGCGGCGCGCTGCGCCTGATCCTGTTTGTCATATTGCTTATTTCGAGTACCTGCGCGTTCTCGCAGCAGACTCTCGGTGGCCTGACCGGAACCATAGTCGATGGCTCAGGCGCGGTCCTGGTTGGCGCCAAGGTGCAACTCACCGGCAACAGCAATGGCATATCGCTTACGACTACTACCCAGCGTAACGGTGTTTACCAGTTTCAGAACCTTCCTGTAGGCACTTATACCCTGGTCTTCACAGAGCCGGGCTTCGATGCCGTGCGGGTTCCGTCGGTGCCGGTGCAGGAGAACCGCACCGCAACGATCAACGGTAAACTGAAGGTCGGAAGCGCCACCACGACGATCGTGGTCAACGAGACGCCGCTGCTGAACGAGACGGATGCCACGAACGGCTATGTTCTCGACTCCGCGGAGATCCAGGAGACGCCGCTGGCGACCGGCAGCTTTACTCGTCTCGCGCTGCTTACGCCGGGCGTCAGCGCCGAGTTACTGGGCGGCATCGGCACCAACGCCGGCCTCGGCAATGCGCCGATCTGGGCTAACGGCCAGCGCGACACCAGCAACGGCTTCAACGTGGACGGCGTGGACGTTACCAACCTGTTCAACGGCAAGTCCTCGTCCCAGAGTCAGTCGCAGCGTTACAGCTTCAACATCGGCCAGTCGAACACCGGCACAGTCGGCGGGCAGAACGTGACCAGCACGTCGGTTTACGGATCGAACGGCAATGGCTTGGCCACGCCGCCGCCCGAGTTTATTCAGGAGCTCCGCGTCAACACGTCGCAGTACGATTCTCAGCAGGGCAACCACAGCGGCGCACAAATCGACGTCAACACCGCGACCGGCAGCAACCGGTTTCATGGCCAGGCGTTCGGCAACCGGGCAACAAACTTCATTAATGCCGCGCCCTACTTCAACAAGCAGGCCTACTCCTACCAGCAGAATCCTATGTTGCCGAACCCCTCTTTCCCCCTTAGCATGGTCGTGCCGCAGTTACACCGTGACATCCTCGGAGGTACGTACGGCGGTCCGATCCTGAAGGACAAGTTGTTCTTCTTTGCCGGTTATGAAAACCAGCATGTCACCGACGCCTTAAAGGGTTACTCGTCCGTTACGGTCCCTCAGGGGCTTACGGACGACCGCTCTCAGGCTGGCATTCTCAACGCCATCAACAGTTGGAATGCTACTACGACATCCGCAGCGGTCAAAGGCACGGCGGTCCCCTTCAACGGGACCTTCGACCCGGTTGCCATGGCTCTGCTAACCGCCAAGCTCAACAACGGACAATACCTTATTCCTTCCGTGCAGAATGCGATTTCTGCGCCGAACCTTGGGCCCAACGTATTTCTTCAGCAACCATCGCTGTTCCAGGTGAATGAGGCGACTACGGCGTTGGACTACAACGTGAACTCGAAAGATCGGCTCTCGGCGAAGTACTACTACCAACACTCCCCGGACTTGAATCCGTTCAGCAACGCGAACACGGGCGGATTTCCCGCCACTGAAGATTCGGGCGCGCAGGTTGGCGCGCTGACCAACTCCATCACTGTCGGCCCTCGCCTCAACTGGGAGCAGCGTTTCGGCTTCTCCCGCCAGAAGGTCTACACCACGTTCAAAGCGCAACTCCCCGACAGCACATTTGGCATCGGTTTCCCTGGTGCGTCCTCGCTGCCTGGAATTTCGCTGGGTAAGTTCGCTTACTCGAGCGGCGGCGCGGTGACCACCGGGCCAAACAGCACCTTCGCCAACGAGGGCTACTTCCAGAACCGCTGGAACCCCTCAACCAACCTCATCTTCTCCATCGGCAAGCACAACTTGTCTGCCGGCAGCAGCTACAGCTACACCCAGTTGGATATTCGCAACCGGCGAGCCAATCTCGGCAGCGTATCTACCGCTAACTTCGTCACCTTCGTCGAAGGTCAGGCGAGTAGTTCCAACGAACTCATCGGCAATGCGAATCGCTACTATCGGGCCAACGAGATTGGCACCTATTTGCAAGATCAATGGCGCCTGCTATCCAACCTCAGCATTACGGCTGGCATTCGGTACGACTACGACGGCGGATTCACCGAGAAGTACGGAAACATGTTCAACTTCGATCCTTCCGTCTATAACGTCACGCAGAGCGCGGTCGTCAACAGCGGATTCGTAGTGGCAGGCAACAACGCCTACTCCCCTACGGCCGGCGTCAGCAACTCGACGCTTACCGGGCGGCAGTGGGGCATCGCGCCACGCCTTGGGTTCGCCTACACACCCAGTCAGACCGGTGGCAAACTCGTGATTCGCGGGGGCGCAGGCATTTACTACGACCGCGGCGAACTCTTCAGCTATCTGTCGCAGCCCGCCGGCGGCAGTACGGGTGGCCCCTTCGGAGTCACCCAAGCCGCGCCTCTGGTGAACTACGTGACCGGCAGCGGCGTTACCAGTACCGGCGCAATAGCCCCAATGACCCTTGAAAACCCGCTTGGTGGAGCAGTCATTCCCGCGTCCTCCTCCGATCCCTCCACCTTTAGCGCGAAGCTCCCAACCGCCAGCCAGATTCGCGCGACCTGCACCGGTTTGGCCGTGGAAACCACCAAATCCAACAGCGACTGCAGCGTGACACCGTATAACTTCGGTGCTTATGCTCGCGATAACAAACTGCCGTACACCATCAGCTACAGCTTCAACGTTCAGTACCAACTGACAAAGGACATGGCTGCCACGGTCGGCTATAGCGGTAATCGTTCGCGCCACCTGGTCGTGCCGGTCCCGTTCAACGAGCCCGGCATCGCGACTCCGACCAACCCAATCAATGGGGAGACCAGCAGCTACGGGTACGAGGTGCTCAATACAAATCCAGCGGTGTCGTCGGGTAAGTACTACACGCCCATCTCCACCGAGCCATACGACACCTACAGTGGCGGCAACATCGATCTTCGTGTCCCGTATGTTGGCTATAGCCCGAACGCAGCACTTTACAAAGCGGCCGCCAACGCGGCTTACGATTCCCTGCAGGCGCACTTGGAAAAGCGAATGTCCAACTACGTCCAGGTGGGCGCATCCTATACCTACAGCCACGCGCTGGATGAGCAGAGCGATCTTGGCCTGTTCTTTACTGGCGACAACCCGAACAATCTGCGCGACTCATGGGCTTCGGCCGACTTCGACCGCACCCATACCATCGTGTTCAACTATGTGATCCAGATTCCGAAGCTGGCGCGCGACGCAAGCCTGCTCGGCAAGTTCACCAACGGATGGCAGTTAGTTGGCATCACCACACTGCAGAGCGGCCAGCCGTACAGCTTGTACGAATACGACGGAGCAGTCGGCAGCATTTATTTTGGTAACTACCCGACGCTGGCCAACCCAGTGCTCGGCATCAAGGACGGCGCTCACCCTAAGTCCGCTATGACGGGTCACTCCGGCTCTCAACTCAACGTCTCGTCACCCGGAACTTATACGTACGTTCCCGCGATCGATCCGAGCCAACTCCAGGTCAACTACCTACAGCCAGGGCAGAAGGGCATTCCGGCCTGCAACACTAACGAACCCTGCGACGTATTCGAAACCGACTTCACACCGGGACAACGCAACATCTTCCGGCAGTCCTTCCAAAAAGATGCGGACGTGTCGTTCCAGAAGATCACGAAACTCTCGGAGCGTTACTCGGCCCGCTACACATTCGACGTCTATAACCTAACCAACTCGGTCAGCCTCGACGCACCCAATAACAGCGCCAGCGTCAGCCAGAGCAAACTGACGCCGCCCACCGGCGGCACTGCCGTGGCCTACGGTCAGGTTGCAACAAGCACAGCGACACAAAGCGCAGATGTCAGCCGGCTGTATGTCACTCCCACACTTGGGGCGACTAGCTTCGGATCGGTGCGCAACGCGATCGGTCAGCCAAGGACGATTGAAATGTCACTTCACCTGGTGTTCTAAGTCGGTCCGTCAGAGAAGCTCGGACTTCGGTTCGGGCTTCTCTTGGTCTCGATTCTTCGGTCGCTCGGACCGGTTGACTCTCATGGAGAGTTTCTGACGCCCTGAAGCCAGGGCCTGACGGAATGAATTATTCAACAGATAGAAACTCAGGCGGATTCGTAACTATGCGGAAACTTGCGTTTTATTTTGTAACTTTTAGCGTGGCGCTTCCGGGGGCTTGGGCACAACAGAAGGCACCAGCAGCCGATTCGGTTTTTGGGCAGATCAATTTGCCTTCGAGCAAACAATTGGGTGCGGTACCTGGAGATCCACAGCGACTGAACTCGCTGCCGATGTCGTTGGCGGTATCTCCGGACGGACGCTACGTGGTGACGGTGAACGCGGGGTACGGGACGTTCGAGTCGAAGTACGAGCAATCGTTGGCGGTGATGGACACGCGGACGGGGAAGGTGACGGACTTTCCCGACGACCGCACGACGACCAGGGATAGGCAGACGCTGTACTCGGGGCTGGCGTTCAGCGGTGATGGAAAGCATGTGTACGCGAGCATGGCTTCGCTGACAGCGCCGGTGGCGGGAGAGGTGCCGGCGAACCGGTGGCAGGGGGCACGCGATGCTCAGCCAGCTCCGAGACCGAACACAGGTAACGGAGTGGCGGTGTACAGCTTCGACGAAGGCAGGATTGCGCCTGAGCGGATCATCCCCATTCCGCTGCAGAAGCTGGCGGGGTCCCGGAGGACGAAGCTGATCAGGGACGCAGATGGAACAAAGGGCGTGCCATATCCGGCAGCGATCGCGGTCGTCGGAGAGGCAGGCGCGGAGAAACTGCTGGTCGCGGACAATCTTTCCGACGACGCACTTCTGATCGATGCAACGACAGGGAAGGTGGAGATACGGTTCGATCTTTCGGAGAGCGACGCTGTGCCGGGGACGTATCCCGTGGCCGTGGCGGTGTCCAAGGACCGGATGCGGGCGTTTGTGGCGCTGTGGAACGCGAGTGAGGTAGTGGAACTCGATTTGAGGCAGGGCACCCTGGGGCGGAAACTGGCGCTGCTGAAGCCGACCGATCCGATAGCGCCGGGAACGCATCCGTGCGCGATGGAGATCTCGCCGGATGGGCGCACGCTGTATGTGGCGCTGTCGAACCGGGATGCGGTAGCGGCAGTGGATGTTTCGGGAACTGGAGCGGCGGCGAGATTTGCAGTGAAGGGGTACTTTGATACGCGGTTGCCAGGCCAGAGCTACTTTGGCGCGGAGCCGGACGCGCTGGCTGTGAGCGGCGATGGCGCTCGGCTGTATGCCGCGAACATGGGTTCGGACGCGGTGGCGGTGATTGACACGAAGAAGCTGACGGCCGCGGCGGCGAGGCAGGGGATGGTGGAGCCGGTGGGATTCATTCCGACGGAGTGGATGCCAACGGCGCTGGCGACGGCGGGAGAGAAGCTGTACGTCGCGACGGCGAAGGGACGTGGCACGGGTCCGAACAACTTCGCGCAGAGGCAGGTGCCTGGTGTGACAGCGAGGCGGGGAGACTTTACGTACATCGCAACCCTGCTGTACGGGTCACTGGCTGCGCTGGATCCAGCGGCGGTGGACCTGAGGGCGTCGACGGAAGAGGTGCTGCAGTCGAACCGGATGAAGGCGGCGGAGGAAAAGATTGCATTTGCGGGTGGCACCAACCCCATCAAGCATGTGATCTACATCATCAAGGAGAACCGGACCTACGACCAGATCTTCGGCGACCTGAAGCAGAATGGGAAACAGGTGGGGAATGGGCTTCCGAGCCTGGCGATGTATGGCGAGGCTGTTACACCCAACGAGCACGAGTTGGCGCTACGGTTCGGAGTGTTGGACAACTTTTACGATTCGGCGGAGATCTCGGGCGACGGGCACGTGTGGTCGAACGCGGCGATCGGGACTGACTACCTGGAGAAGACCTGGGAACAGGACTACCGCAACTCGCAGCGGACCTACGACTACGAGGGGATGGTAGCGAATGGCTACCCGCTTCAGCAGAGGATTCCGGATGTCAATGAGCCCGCGAGCGGCTACATGTGGGGCAATGCAGCTGCGCACGCCAAGACGCATTACAACTTCGGCGAGTACATTGCGTCGACGTTCTGCGGCGCAAAAGCGAGCGCAAGTTCGCAGGATGGTCCGCTGTTGGAGGGGACGACGTGCCAGCGCGATGCGATCCAGCCGGGAGGGCCGATTCCAGCGGAGTGGGGCGGCGGCGTGAGCAAGTGGCCTTGGGCAATTCCACTGCTGGCTAAGAATGTCCCCACGAAG
Organism: Granulicella sp.; assembly: GCA_003133205.1. Next base: position 9,270 of record PKWK01000090.1, read on the forward strand.
CCGGAACTGGTGGGGCACTTTGCGCCGGAGTCGCCGGACTTCAATCTTCAGGTGCCGGACCAGATACGGATGAATGTGTTCCTAAAGCATTTCGAGGGATGGGTTGCGGACCGCGCGGCGGGCAGAGACACGATGCCGAACTACATTACGATGCGGCTGGGGAACGACCATACGTCGGGGACGAGGCCAGGCGGGCCGACACCGAAGTCGTCTGTGGCGGACAATGACCTGGCCGTGGGACGAATTGTGGAGGCGATCTCGCACTCGGCGTACTGGGACGATACGGCAATCTTCATTCTCGAAGACGATGCGCAGAACGGCGCGGACCACGTAGATGCGCATCGCAGCCTGGCGCTGGTCGTGAGCAAGTACGCGCCGCGGACGGCGGATGGCGCCGCATTTGTAGACAGCCGATTTTATTCGACGGTGAGCGTGGTGCGGACGATGGAAACGCTGCTGGCATTGCCGCCGATGAATAATAACGATGCACTGGCGTCGTTGATGGGGTCGATGTTTACTGGGCCGGGCGATCAGAAGCCGTTTGTTGCGGATACTGTGAATCGAGATAATGGCCTGATCTACGCGGCCAACGGTGCCAAGGCGGTGGGAGCGGCGGCGTCCATGAAGATGGATTTCGCCCACGAGGACCGTGCGGACGCACAGAAGCTGAATGTGATCCTGTGGAAAGATGCAATGGGCGACAAGGCAGTTCCTGCGCAGTTGTTACACAAGCAGAAAACGCCAAAGAAAGACAGCGATGACTGAGTCTGGAATGATTCCAGCAAGCGTTGTGGTTCAAGCGCAGGAAAATTGAGTTGCATATGACGATGAAGGACTGCGCGACGAAGTCTGCAACCGTTATGAGTAGAATGATCACCGATTCACTCATCGGGGGAGCAGAACATCGTAGAGTTTGATGTGTCCGTTTGGGCGGGTGGAGTGTTTCACAACCCACAGGTTGTGGAACAGCCGGATCGGTGAGATCCGGCCCTGATTCTGTGGGGTTTAGGCGGCGGGTTTTTCGAGGCCTTTTGTAACGGCAGGGATTTGCTCGCCGAGCACCCGATGGATAGTCGTTCGGGAGACCAGGTAGCTCTTCGCCAGCTGTCCTAGGCTGTGACCTTGCTGGCGGTCACGATGGATGGCGGCCCGATCGAGGACCAGGGCCTTCCGCCCAATATGCCTGCCTTCGAGCTTGGCCCGCCGCATCCCGGCGCGCACTCGCTCGACGATCAGGCTGCGCTCCAGTTCAGCGATCGCCCCGATGATGACCACAACCGCCCGGCCCAGGGGCCCGCCGGTATCGATCTGTTCGCGGAAGCTGATGAACTCGGTGTTCAACCGGTTCAGCTCGTCCAGCAACTCGAGGAAGTGCCTCACTGACCTGGCGATGCGGTCGCAAGCCCAGACTAGGACGACATCGAATTGACCGCGGCGGGCATCGCGCATCATGGCATCGAGTCCCGGCCGGCGGGCCTTCGTGCTACTGATCATGTCGGTGTACTCCTCGACGATCTCGTAGCCGCGCTGCTTCGCCATCTCGTGGAGGTCGTAGAGTTGAGTTTCAGGGTGCTGATCGAGGGTGGAGACCCTCATATATAAGGCGGCGCGTTTCATTAGGAGGCCCTTTCAGGCATCCATTATATATCTGAGATAGGTAAAGAAACGGAGAGAAAAGGGCCCACTTTGGACACTCCACTGTCGGCAACACGACCTACGCAGCCCTTCATCCTGAAGTAGAAGGCCTCAACCCAGAAGACTACCCGGACATCAACAAGCTGGGCATCCTGGCCGACATCGCTCCCTACTCTCGTGAGTACAACCGAGTCCGCGCCGTCGTCGACAAGCAGTCCCACGGCGACCTCGAGCTGCG
>PKWK01000225.1 GCA_003133205.1 Granulicella sp.
GAGACCCTGCGCCAGTAAACCTGTCCCGTTTCCCCACCCAGCGTCTGCCGGTCATCCTGCCCAAAGCCATCCAGTAGTTGGGCGTTCACCTCCAGCGGAGCCGCGCCTGGGTTCTCCAGCTCCACGAAGAAGAAGTTCTTCGTGGAATCGACCCACGAATGCGACTTCAGTTGCGAGCCGCCCGCCGTAAAGCTCGCAGTCACATCCGCCGGACCGATATTCTCCTGCAATTGGGTGGTTGCATTCTGCAACGCTGGAATCGTCAGTTGCAGCCGGCCCATTGGCATGATCTTGCCCCGCTGCACACTCCAGAAATCCTCCCGCCCCACGTAGTACTGCTGCTGGTCCGCGGTTCCGCCGATCGCGACGCCCACGCTGCCATTGCCGATCAGCGCCCCGCCCGTCATCCTGGCCGTCGCAATATTGCCCGGCATCTGTGTCCAGGATCCATGAATGTCGGACACGATCCGCAGTGCCTTTTCGGCAACCGCCTTGTTGGCTGCTGCGCTTGCGACCCTGGGGGCGGCGGTTTGAGCGAAAGCTCCGATACCGACCAACAAGAGACCAATTGCTACGTGCTTCGTTGCGCTGCTGGACATTCGAGTCACTTCCTCCGGAGTTGCATCAAGCCTTCAACTGACTTCAAAAGAGCGTTTCAATCTTGTTGCCTCGCGCGAATCGAACCTGCCGCCCAATCGGAAGGATGGTGGTCATTCGACGCTCACACGAGATCGCTGCAGCATCGGGAAAACACGACTCAGCGCAGTGCGATTCGCACCGCCTTGCCGTTGTAATGGACGATCGAGTCGTGTGTGGTCGCAAGATCCACACCGGCTCCGTGGTCTTTGGAGACAAGGACAACGTTGAAGATGCGTTCCTTCACCATCCCGGTAAAACTACCGGCACGGGCTCCGATTTCGAGCGTATGTGTGGACTGGTGCCAGGAGATCGGAATCGTGGCGTATTGCCCCTTTTCATAATCGTAGGTGTCGCCTTCGTCTTCGTAGAGGGTGAAGCGTCCGCCGGCTCCGCGGTAGACGCGCAGCTCGATTGGATCGGCCGGCTTCTCGTTCGAGTACTGAAGGAACGGCCCCATAGGAATAATTGAGCCCGGTCGCACGAACAGAGGCAACGTTGTGACCGGGGCCGAGGCCTCGATACTGTCGCCGGAAGCAGCGGTCTCGCCGGTCCAGAAGTTATACCAGGGTGCGCCCGCCGCCGGGAGGTAGACAGCCTGTTTTGTCGCACCGGCGGTGGTCACGGGAGTGACCATGATCGCGGGCCCGAAAAGATACTGGTTGCCAATGTCCACTACCTTCGGGTCTTTCGGAAAGTCCATGACCAGCGGCTGCATAATGGTGTTTCCATTCGAAGTGACCTGCCACGCCACCGAGTAGGTGTACGGCAGAAGGCGATAGCGCAGATTCAGGTATGTACGAAGAACATCCTGGGTTGCTGTGTCGAATCGCCAGAACTCCTTGCCCGGATTGAGACCGTAGGAACCGTGTACCCGGAACATAGGACAGAAGGAACTGAATTGGAACCACCGTGAGAACAACTCCTGATACTTGGGATCGGCAGGATCGCCGTTTCCGGCGCTGCGGTTGCCAAAGAATCCACCGGTGTCGGTGTTCCAGTACGGAATGCCGGACAGCGAGAAGTTCAGCCCAGCGGGAATCTGATTGCGGAGAACCTGCCAGGTCGCCTGGATGTCTCCCGACCACGTGATCGCGCTGTTGCGTTGCTGGCCTGCATAGGCCGAACGGGTGAGGATGACAACGCGCTTCTTGTCTGTCGCGGCGCGCTGCCCTTGGTAGATGCCGCTTGAATGCATCAGAGGATAGCCGTTATAGACCTCGTAACCTGGTCCTAGCGGAGTCTTATAGCCGCGGAAAGCCATACCGCCGATCTCAGGCTCAGGCGCATCCAGCCACCAGCCGTCCACACCTTTTGAGAAGAGTTGATCGCGCAACTGCTTCCAGTAAGTCTCGCGTCCGGCAGTGCTGAATGGGTCGTACCATTGGCCCTGGCCAGGAGGGAAGGCGTAAGTAGTTACTTCGGGGAACATCCCTCCCGCGGCGTTCAGTTCGTCGCTGTTCTTGCTGCCAAGATCAAACTTCGCCCACACTGAGATCAGCGTGTGGTAATGCATGTCATGCAGTTGGTTGAACATGCCAGTCGGGTCGGGGTAGCGCTTCGGGTCAAACAGGTGCGATCCCCAAGTGTTGCTTCCGGCGGGCCAGTATTGCCAGTCCTGAATGATGCCATCGATGGGAACCTTGAGCTCTCGTAGCTTGGTGGCTACTCCCAGCAACTCCTCCTGCGAAGCATAGCGCTCCTTGGACTGCCAGAAACCGAACTCCCACCTGGGCATCATCGGGGCCGCTCCGGTCAAATGCCGGTAAGCTGCCATCGCCGTGCCCATAGTCCCGTCGCCGTAGCAGAAGTAGTAATCAATCGCCGTGCCGTATTCGGAGGACCAGTGAAGAACCCGCGGGCCGCGACTCGCATCGCCGGCGGGGTCGGATGAGATCGTGGTCACCGCAGGATTGTCCCACAGCAACATGTAGCCCTTGCTGGACGTCATTACGGGGATTCCGACGTTGGTGTTGGACTGGGCCAGTTGCACCTTGAAGGTGCCGCTGGCTTCGTAGTTCCACGCCCCCTGCTGATGCTGACCTAGGCCATAGATGCCCTCATCCGGCGCCAGATCAAACGACTGCGTTGCCGAGGTGACGGAGGCCCCCGCCACGGTCGCGGGTTCAATCTGCCGGCCCTGGGCTGCTTCCTGCAGCAACACATGGTTGGCGGCATCCAGGAAGGTGACGGCACCGCTCTGCCTGTCGATCCTGACCATGATCTTCTGCGATGCCAGGGTAATCGTCTGGGCGCTCTCCTGCTGGGTCAGTCGAATGGTCTCCGGAGTCGCGACCACAGAGAGGCTCTTGAGTTCCGGCAGTTCTGCTCCGGGCGCATAGGTGACGCGGACGATCTCCGGCGACCAGAACCGAATGCGGAGCGTGCCGCCATCCACGCTGACTTGGGCTCCATCGCCCAACTTCTTATAGTCAACAGCAGCCGCCCTCGTGGAAGTCACAGCTCCGGCCAGAAGCTGCATGCACAAGACACCAAGGAGATGTTTTCGTATTCGGGTATGCTTCACGCGCTTATTTACCTCGACGAATAGCGTAGTGAGAAGGTTCACAATGGAGACGGATTGAGAGTTCCTTGCGGAAAGGCAGTCCTGTGTAGCCAGGATTTGTGGACTCGATACTTGAGTCCGGAACATTAAAGCATAAAGTAAACGCTCACTGCTCTCCAGGTTAGACTTGGGCGGCTGCCAGACTTCATTGCACCGGCTGAGCTATGGCAAACCGATAGATGTTCACGCTGATGGGCGCCACCATGACTGACTGCGGGGCATCGCCGATCGCGATCTCCTTTGCCGCGACCTGGGTCGGCTGGCCAACATGGTTCTCGGCATCGAGATTGCTCCCCGTCATTAGCCAAAGCGTGGATGGCCCAGCGAGCCGGACTCCTGTGACGCTCAGGTCGAGCTTTTGCGGCAGCTCGGTTCCATTCACGATGGAAATGGTGAGATATTTGCGATCTTCAGTCAATGCTGCCACCATGTCGAGCGGATAGGTTGAGCTACCCGAACTTGTTTCCGGTTGATCGCCGTAAGGCGGATACTTCGGCGCAGGCTGCGGCGAATTTCCCGAAACGGCAACCGGCAAGGTCCCGAAATGATCGCGGTAAAGCTTGTACAGAACTCCCCTTGAGTTGTAACGGCGCCGGTACTATTTAGGTCGAGTGTGGAAACAGCCATGGTGTACGCCGCCATTTTCAGGAAGTCGGTGTGCCTGAACATTTCGTTCAAGACCATCCCGTAAGCCAGGGCCGATTTGAGACTTCCGCCTCCGTAGCCGTATTCGTCGATGGACAGAAAGGTCTTTTTGTCGAGCATTGCCGGGAAACGCTTCACGTACTCCTGCCATTCTTCAGCTTTCTTGTGTACGCGATTTGCGGGATGACGAACCCACTCGAGCAGGGTCTCGTCGGCGTTCACATACCCGCCTTCGATGGGTGCCCCCATCGGTAGGCTCTTGGCATGTTCGTAATCGAACCGTTTGCCCACGCGGACGTACCAGTGCTCGGTAAGGCCGTCGAAGTTGTCAAAGCTGTGGGCCAGCAGGCCGCCAGTCCAGTCGGCTCGATCATCGCCGAAATGTACCTGCGGATCCGCGATGCCCAACGTGCGCGGCTGGCCCTCGACCGTCATCTCGTCGGGCATCGTCGCGCCTGAGGCGAGGATGGTGATCGACGGATCGACTGCGCGCATTGCTTTTGCAAATTTATTGTGCTTGAGAACGAAATACGTTAGATCCGTATGCCCGTGTTGCCAGGATCCGTATGGCTCGTTGCCGATGTTCCAGAACTTAACGCGATACGGTTCGGGGTGGCCGTTTCTCTCGCGCTGCGCCCCCATGTGCGTGTTGACCGATCCGTTCAGGTATTCGACCTCTTCCGCTGCAGAATGTGAGTCGCCAAAACCCGCGTTGACGGTAATGTAAGGGTCCACGCCGATCAACTTGCACAGCGTCATCAGCTCGTCCATGCCTAAATCGTTCGTCTGCATGGCGTGCCACGCACCGTCAAATATAGGTGGCCGCTTGTCGATGTCGCCGATCGAGTTGTACCAGTTCCAGTTGGAGATAAAGAATGTACAGGGGTTCCGGCCCTACACCATCGCGTTGCTGCGCGATCTTCACGCCGGTATGTGGCGCCTGCCTGGCGGCAACTGTCAGTGGGCATCAGCGAGAGAGTGCCAACGTGGAAGTTCCCGGCACCGGTGCCGGTGATCTCAATTGTGCCATCCGTCGAATTGGCCTCGGCAGTAAAGCTGAGTGGGAACCTCTTGAACTGGATGGTGAGCGCCGGAATCGTAATGGTCTGCCCGTCGCCTTCACCAGCACCCCAAATAAGAGTGACCTTCACCTTGCTGCCGGGAGTGCCGCGGAGATAGATGCGTCCCGCATACTTCTTACCCTTGACCAGAGTCAGTCCCGACTGCCGGATACCGTGCGGAGTGGCGGAATCGAGTGCGATGCGAGGGCTCTGATCGCCGACAAAGGGCTTGCCCTTGTCCATAACCACAACTTCGTCAGTGCCAACAGGCTGCCATCTACACAGCTGCGTGCCGCGGAATGATCCGCCACCTTGCCGCCCCGCCGGAGTTTCGGGCACCTTGGATGTAATCGCAAAATAGAACTTTCGGTCGTCAATCAATTCCGACCAGAGACTCCGATACATGAGCATGCCACCATGCTCGATAAAGCCGCCATAGAGATACTTTGAAACAGGTGCTCCGATCTGACTGGCATCGATGTTGGACGTAATCGCTGCTCCTGTGCCGCCTGGAGCTGCCTCCTGTGCCTGGCTGCCACAGCCATAAAATCCAACCAATGCCCAAACGGCCAAGAGCACGCCAGAAATTGTCGCGAACGAGATTTTGCCCGTCGATGTGATGGTCATTGCATTTTCTCGTTCGCACTGCATCATCTCTCGACACTGAACTCAAATATCCAAGGAGCCGGGCCACGCCATTTGCTGGGTTGTACTTTTCATGTCGGGGTGACCTTCAAATCGAAAGAATCCGGAACGAATAGGCATACTTACACGGCTGAATGTCAGGAGCGTGGATTTCTAGACCCTGCGGTCCCCGCGTCCACTGGAGATTTGTTTTGGACCCAAGCAACTCCACCTTGGCGATCTGGCGGGGATAGTTTGCTAAGCCATCGGCGAGCGACGTGATGACAAACTTACCGTCCGGCGGCCAGCCCAGCGCGATGGCATAGAGAGTATTGCCTTTCGTCGTGAATCGTATGTCTGTATGGTCGAACTTGAGCCTCGATAACTGGTATGACCCGATCCTTGCGGCGTGTGTCGACGGACCTTCNNTCCCCATAGACTTTCCATGGACGCGTGCCCTTGATGGCTTCGGAGTTGACCTGCTGCCAGTCAATAACTTCGTTCAGGAATGCAATCTCATCGCTATCCGGCTCTCCATGGCCTGGTAACGGGATGTTCAGCAGAAGGTTTCCGTTCTTGCTGACGATATCGACGAACATAGGGATGATCAGCGAAGCCTTCTGATACCTGTGGTTCTCAAAGAGAGAGCGGCTATAGTGCCAGTTTCCGATACAGGCATCCGTTTGCCATGGATTCTCCTGCAGCTTGTCTTCCAATGAAGCCTCAAGGTCGCGGGTGAGTGTGCCCCAGACAGGCTCGGGAACAGTCTTGAGGTTCATCACCCCTTCCAGGCGGCCGCCGTGCGTCTGCATATTCTTGTTGTAGTAATACGCCATGATTTGCGGCGCCAGATCCGGAATGCCCAGCCACACCTTCAAATTCAGATTTCCGCCGTCGTCGAAATCAAACTGTGCGTTGTCGTCGAAGTACAGGAGGTCCGGATCGTAACTATCGATGACGTCCTGTACCCGCAGCAGGAACTGCTGAGTGAACTCCGGGCATGGCGTGTTCTTCAGGTGTGGTTTGCCATTGAGCATCTGAGGGTCCATGCCTTGCCACCATTTCCCTCTTCCGTCCGCGATGGTCTGCATGCCATCGTAGGGAACTCCCGCAAGCGAGCCGGTAGTATCGCTTTGGTAGCGAACCGGAAGGAACTCATCCCATACGCGGCCCGGCGTCCCGTGATAGGTTACGCCGAATCGCAGATTGTGGGAGCGCGCCGCCTTTGCCCACGTCCCTACGATGTCGCGCTTTGGCCCTACGTTGATACAGTTCCAGGGCTGATGTTTTGAATTCCAGCAATCGAAGTTATCGTGGTGGGTGGCCAGCGCGACGAAATACTCCGCGCCCGCGCGCTTGTAGAGCTGGATCAGAGCTTCTGGGTCCCACCTCTCTGCTTTCCAGAGATGGCAGACGTCCTTGTATCCGAACTGCGAGGGATGACCGTAGGTTTTCACGTGATACTGGTATTGGCGCGATCCCTGGACGTACATGTTTCGTGCGTACCAGTCACCCTGCTCCGGCACGCATTGCGGGCTCCAGTGCGCCCAGATGCCGAGTTTCGCGTCGCGATACCAGTCCGGGCAGCGGTATGCCTTCAGCGATTCCCAGTAGGGTTGAAACGGCGCATCGGGCACGCGCCCGCGAAATACCTGCGCATATGCGTGCTTCGCGATTCCAGCCCACGCGATGATGGATGCTCCACCCACCAGGAATGATCTGCGGTCCATAGTCTTAACCCTTCCTCAAAATCAAGCGCATTATGACCACGAGTGAATTAGGACGCTCCGCGGTTTGGAGACATGCAGTCCCCTGCTTGGCATCACCCGATCATTACCATGCCTCCAGGTGGCCATTGGCGTGTCACAGAACCAGTGAGTTCGATCTGTACGGGGAATGGCATAGGGACCCAGACAAGCCACTTGTCTCCGTTGGTTTCTAGCGAGGCAATCGATCTTCAGGCTTGGCCGTCCTTAAACTGTTAATTATCGTTAACGTCATCGTTTACTGGCTCGGAGGGACATTAGACGTCAGTTTGCGCTGAATTGTCAAGCTTTGGCTAAGGGTAGTGGGTCGGAAGAACCCACTACCCGGCTGAGGGCGCAGACGCGGCGGCAGCTCCGTTCATTGGCAGATTTACCGCGTCCACCTGAGCGGCCCAATCAGGCGCCTCTCGCCGGGCCAGCCTCAGGTGCATTTCCACCGGCTTGCCCTCTGGCAAATGCAGATCGCAGTCGGCCGCGCCCGACTGAAACCTCGCCGCCACAACACCGCTGGGCGCGGAGATCCTCTGGATGCCATGACGGGCAATCAGCGTAACGTCTTGCGCTCGCACTGAGGTGATCGTCAGGTCTACGCTCCGGGCATCCATGTTCCACGCCAGTTTGTCGATGCGGACAAAGGTGCGGGCCAACATTCCGTTGATTGAACCCTTCACCAGCATTTGCGGGAGTGCGGGAAGCACTTCAATTACGCCGGGACGCGAGTACAGAAGCATCTCCATGACGATCGCGGGAATTCCGCCGTGCGCATCCGGCACTGGAACGGCATAAGGCTCGCGCGAACAGCGGAGCGCGGTGCTGACGTAGCCCTGCTCCATCAATTGCCGCAGCTGGACGTCCACGATGACGTTGTCTTTGAGCCGCGCCCCAACCAAAGCGCGATGGCAACGGGCATACGCAGGCAAAGTTTCGCCCGCAACCGCTGTGGCCAATACGTCAAACGTGCGCCTGCGGTTGGCGATCTCCGCAGCCCGGGCCAGTCGCGGCGTGCGGTCCGGATCGATCTCATCGCCCGGCCAGGCGCCGTAGAGATGAGAAACATGCCGATGGTTGTAATGCTCCTGTATCGTTGGCCAGGCCCACTCCTTAAGCGTGCCGTCCATTTCCACGAGGTAGGGCGTCATCTTGGCCAGCATTGCCTTCCACTTCGGTACGCTGTCGGCGTCGGTGCCCAGAATCTGCGAAGCCTGGATTGAATTGGTCAGCACTTCCCGGCACACCGAAATATCCATGGTGGCATTGATCAGAACCGGCCCGGACGCGTCGGTGCTGCGGGGTACGTTCTCAGGCGAGATGGATGGAACGAACATGTAGTTCCCATTTTCGTCCGTGAGCGTTAGGAAATCCTCGTAGAACAGCGCCAGGTCTTTATAAACCGGCGCGACTCGATTGCGGAGGAATTCCTGATCTCCGGTAACCAGGTAATGGTCCCAGAACTGGCGCGCGTTCCGGCCTCCGGCGGAGATCCAATAGGACCAAATTCCGATATCGGAGTTGCTGGTGTAATAGAAATTGGCGCCGACACCCTTATCCGGAAACAGGGGGTACGAAGCGCCGCGAAATCCGAAGATGTTCCTGGCGTTGGTCCGGCAATCCGGGACCAGGGCCTCCATCCAGTTGAAGTAAGCCTCCATGCCTTCCCGCAGATCACCCTGCACCGCACCCGCGGTTTGCAGGTCGATGGTGGCGTTGACCTCGGCTGCGATGCCGGGGTACTTGCCGCTATTGAGGATGAACCAATGCCGGCCCATTTCGAAAACCTCTCCAGCAAAGCGGGCGAATAATCCGGCCTGGACCGCTGATCGGCAAGAAGCTCCTCGGAAGACATGGCATATTGCGCGGCGCCGCCGAAATCCACGGTGACGCGGTTAAGCATCTCCGACTGGACCTTTTGGTGCCGCTCGAGCAGCGCCAGATAGTCTGGGGTGAGCGCTTCCACCGCCTGGCGCAGCGATTCCACTTTGTCGTCGCTGTAGTCGGGGAAGTATGCAATGCGCGTGAGCAGCATCACGGAGGACGCATTCTCGACCACCAGCGTGTCGCCTTCCATGCTTGCCGATCCGCCGTCGCGCGCCACGTGAACCACCCGGGCGTAACCGCTGTTATCCACGGAGGGATCCAGAATGCACTTGTAGATCAGCCGCTGCTCGTTGAAGTCCTGGCGAACTTTGCCGGCTTCGACCCCCTTCGGGGCTGGCGCTTTGGGTCTTGATGCCGGGGCGAATGCTTCCCAGTCAGGCGCGGTGTTGCCGATTCCCGGGTGGCTGCCCCAGTCCATTCCGGAGACCATGCTCCACTCGGCGGACCTTTGCAAAGAGATCCGCAAATAAATCGGCTGACCCGGCGGCGCGGTGAGCCGCTGCGCGACAACAGCGTCCGGCCGGGAAGTGAATGTCTGACGGACCCAGTCGCCATGCTCGTCGGTCCAGT
>PKWK01000281.1 GCA_003133205.1 Granulicella sp.
ATAACACAGTAGTACTAGGCCGTTCACCGCGGCGACGGTGTAGCAGTAGTTGACGCTAGAGTTTGTCAGCCCCGTATCCGTATAGGACGTGGTTGTTGGGGTGCTAACCTGAGCATACGTTCCGCCGTTCGCCGAACGCTTGACTATATAGTTCGTGGCGCTGCTTGTGGAAGCCCATGAGACGCTAAGCGAGCCACTCGCCACCTGAGCTACGGTCACTCCGGTCGGAGCAGCCGGAAGCGACCCGACTGTGACCGGCGATGTAGAGGTGGCTGTTGTGGGCGTTAGCGTGTAGATCGGGGCACTTGTGGGGTCGGGGATGTAGGTCGCCGTAATCGTATCGTGACCGGCCGCCATAGCTCCCGCAGGAATGGTAAAGGAACTAGCGCCGCTCACGAGACCGTAGGTGTTGGAGGTGTATCCTCCGCCCGTTAGCGTGACATATCCAGTGGGCGTCGAGTCGCCAGCCGGTCCAGAGACGGTCACTGCGACCGTGAATGGGGTGATGGAATCCACTGACGAGACAGACGGCGTGACCGTTACTGTAGGCACGACGGACTGGCTGGCCGGCGCCTGGATCAGGCTCATCTCCCACAATCCGGGGACATAGAAGCTGCAGCCGTTCTGGCAAACATAGCCAGTTTCTGTCAGCTTGACGTACCGTGCGCTGAAGTTGACGGGGTTGGTGGTGAAACCGTAAGTGATATTGCTGGTGAAGTCGAGCGTTGTGTAGTTCGTGCCGTCGTTGCTGTAGCCGATCGTGTATTTGTAGTACGGCTCGGAGCCCTTGACCATGTACCACGACAGATCAACTTCCTGAATAGGCTGCACCGAACCAAGATCGACAGTCAGCGAGGTTGGGAAGGTAGTTACACTCGCCGCATTCCAGCGCGAGTTGTAAAGTCCATCCACCGCATAGGACGTCTGACCCGTATACGTGACGACGCCGTTGGTGCCGGTGCTGCTGGTGTCCGCGGCTGTGGCCACGCTGGAGGTCGCCGTCGAGCCGAGGGCCACGTTCGTCATCGTTGGGAGAGTCAGTACGCCTGTCGTGTTGTCAACGGTGAAAGAAGGATACCAGTTCAGGGTTGCTGTCTGCGCTGCGCCATCCAGGATTACAGGCAACCACATTTCTCCCGTATCGTGCAGCGAGTTGCCGCCAAGGTGATCGAAGGTCAGGATGTAGGTGTTTACCTGAGTACCCTTGATCGTGAAACCGTCGGAGGTCTGCCCGCCGAAGGTCGCGGCGTTGCCAAGGGGTAGCGGGTGTGGGGTCCATCCGGACATCATCTGCGTGCTGACGCCATAGCCGCCCTGGCTCGGGAACCACCCGGCTGCCTGCGAGGTAATCAGAAAGTAGGTGCCATCCTTCTTCATGACGACGGGTGCCTCGCGCTGATCGTTGATGAAGACCCACGTCGTACCGGCACCGGCATCGATCCCCAAATAATCCGTGGTCATCTTCATGATGGCCATCGAATTGTTTGCAAAGCCGGATCCGTCATTGTTGGTCCCAAGGTCATTGGAGGCGGTGATAAGGTACGCCGAACCGTCGTCGTCCGCGAAGATATTCTCGTCGCGCGACTGCCAGCCGTTGGGCTGGAACGTGCTCTGGAGCATATAGGGACCGCACTCCGTGGCAGACTTGAAGACCGCAACCTGCGCTAGCGTGTAGCTGCTGTCATCAAAATGAGCCCAGTACACCCAGTAGTCATTGGAGGGGTTGCTGGAGTCTACATGGTGAATGGCGTGCCCTCGCTCCAGGTGGTCGGCTGTCGAATACTGCCCACTGGGAATGTTGTAGCCGGAGGAACAGTTCTGATTGCCGATTGGATAGCCGTAGTGGTAGTGCTGGCTCTGTACGTTCGTCACTGTGACGGGCTGTGCAGCGAGTGTGCCGGAAAGGAGGACGAATGTGCAGATGCAAAGAACTAGTCGGACTCTTTGCAGCAGCGCAGGAGCTTGGAACTTGCGATAGAGATACATGAGACGCCTCGGTTAGCCAGCTTTAGCTGTCCCGCGAAGACACGGTTATTGAACGCGACTCAGAGAAACACTCTGGGTAGTGATTCCGTAAGTGCCAGAATCTGAAATGACGCGGGTACAGAGATCGTACCCGCGCGAGGAGAAGGGCTGTTAGAAGTAGAGTTTGCCAGCCAGCTCGATTTGGCGTGGGTTATTTACCGCAGTGATCGATGAACTGCCACTCAGGCGACCAAAAAAGGAGCTGGTCGGAGAGGTGCTGATGCTGCCGAACTGCGCGTGATTGAGCAGGTTGGTCGCGTCCATCCTAAGCTGGAAGCGCACGGTTTCGGTGAAGTTGAAGTTCTTTCGGATACCCGCCGTCACAGTGTTGACCGGCGGGTTGCGGATATCGCCGAACGTTTGCGGGTAAAGCGTGTTGCGCACGGTGAAGTCATTGTAGACACCGTTTTTAGCACTGTCTGTGGGTTGGGGTGCCCAGTTGTAACCGGGCAGGCTGGATACGCCAGTCCATGTCGGATAGGCCTGCAGTTGAGCCACCGTTGTGCTTTTCGTCGGGTAAGCAGCGAATGCCGTGGTGTCGAACCAGGTTCCTGTCTTGCCCTTGGCAACATTGATATTCGGAGACTTGTCGCCGCGATAGAACGAACTGTTAGTCGGAAGAACGATAGGTGTGCCGGATTGATAGTTGTAGTTGCCCGTAAACTCCCAGCCACCTACAACCTGTTCCATCGCAAATCCCGAATTATGCAGGAAGCGCTTGCCCTTGCCGAACGGCAGTTCGTAGATGGGCGTGACCGTATAGTGGAACCGCACGTCGTTGCTGTAGATCTGCCGCGGTATGTAGAGTTGAATGCTGGTATTCCCCAGGTAGAAGTCCTGGGAGTAGTTGCGGCCCCAGGTGAAAGACTGGAGGTAGCTGAAGCCGTTCGAGTAACGCCGCTCGAGCTTCGTGAGAAGGGCGTAGTAGGTGGCCGTTCCGTTGCCAGTGGTCTCATTGATATCGCTGTTGACGAGCGGGTTGGGACGAAGCAGTTGCGAGGCATTCACCGTATTAGAGGTGTACTGGCTTGAACTGGTGGGAAGGCCCGCGACCCCCTTGTATGGATTCGTGACCGGAGTGTTCCCTGAGAGCGCCTTCCCCGAAGTGTTGTCCACCGGCGCTCCAGTGCTGTCGAACTGTGGACCGAAGGCGGCGAGATAAGCGTTGGCCGGAATAGCGTTGGTCGGCGTAGCCAGGGCAAGTCCGTGAGAACGGTTGTATGTCCCGCCGATCTCGAGTAGAAACTTGTGGAACTGCTGCTGAATGCTCGCGCTTGCTTCGTCCACGTAGATCCGGCCGTAATCGGGATCGGTGAAACCGGTTATGCTCCCGACATTGGTTTGCTCTGCCAGCGTGTTTCCCGTCGGCGCTGTCAATCCGTTCGGGAATGGGTTGGCGAGAGTAGCTGCCTGCGTGTGGTAATTGTCGTTTGTGGCGGTGTAGAAGGTGTTGGCATCGAAGCCGGTCTGGGCTGACTTGTCGAAGCTTGCTTGCACGAAACGACCCAGGCCGCCACGGAGAACCATGTCGGGACGGAATCGGTAGGCGAAGCCGAGACGAGGCTGGAAGTAGCGATAACGCGGATCATAGGGTGTGGAAGGCGCACCATGGACCCCATCAAACTCTACCCCGCCCGTTGCGATGAAGGTGCTGGCGGCGGGACGGTAAGTCTGCAGCAGATTCACGCCGGCGTTCGACGACGACCCACCAACCAGAGTGGCGTAGGCTGCCTGCGAAGGTGTGGTGACAGCCGTCTGCGTGTAAGTCGGGTTATACCGGGTAAGAGCCTTGCCATGCCGCTCGGTGACGTTGGTCTGATAGTCCCAGCGGAGGCCAAAATTAAGCGTCAGCTTCGTAGTCGCACGCCAATCGTCCTGGAAGAAGCCAGCCATATAGTGCTGTGACCAGAACCCCGTGTTCGCCTGGTAGATCTTGTTGAAACTGGTTTGATAAGGCATGCCCATGTCAAAGCTGGCCTGGTTCCAGCCATTGCCGACACTCCCCGTGCAGTCGGAAACAGGATTGTGACAGGTCCACGCATTGCTGCCGAAATCGAACTCGCCGCTGGTCTGGTAAAGAGCACCCGTCCCCTGCTGCTGGATCAGATACTCCATGCCGTACTTGAACGTGTGGTTGCGGTACGTCTGGGTCGCGGTCGCGTTGATGGTTTGGAAGGTGTCTACGTTATACGAAGCGGCTTGGTTTGTGCCCAGACCGCCGTTCTCCGCGCCGCCCACAACATTTGCCAGCAATGGAATGCCACTGTAAAGGGGCATTTGGCTGATGAACGCACTTGACAAGCCAAGCGTGGAGTCGTTGAAGCTACGGGAGGGGCTATAACTACTACCGTAGCTGTTCAAGACGTTGTATTTTAGATCGAGCAGAAGCTTAGGGCTGACCACGATGTTGTGGTCTAGCGTGAAGGTCTCCTGCCGGCGAGCCTGTATGAGAGCGTTCAGGATGTCACCTGCGAATCCGCCGAACGGGTTGTAACTACTCTCTGTCCAGTTGTTGAAGCTTACATTTGCGTACGAGTGGTTGGCGTTGTTCCATGTCTTGTCCAGCCGGATGGCGGAACTTGTCATCTTGTCGCGCTGCACTTCGCGCTTCTGATAGTTGTTACTGTCAGAGGTTTGGCCATCTCCTGCGTTATCGGGCGGCGGCATGAGCGCATAAATGCCTGCGGCGAAGGGGGAGATGCGAGAACTCGGGATCTTGTTCCCCGAAAAGGGCGTACGGTTTCCAGTCGTCGGATCGATAGTCAACGGATCGTAGATTACGGCCGCATACTTTACACCCGAAGTCACCTGGAAGGACTGGCTGAAGTCGCCTGACCTTTCCGCCATCGTAGGCAGGGACATGAATCCACTGTTGACCGGCGCGTTGTTGCGAATGCCGTCGTAGGAGTAGAAGAAAAACGTCTTCTTCCGGCGGCCGTCATAGAGCTTCGGAATCCACACGGGTCCCCCGATGGTCCCGCCGTACTCGTTATAGTGAACGGCCGGCACGCGTGCCGTCGGAAGCGCCCCGTAAATGTGGGCATTTAGCGAGTTGTTCTGGTTGTACTCATACAAACTACCGTGAAAGTCTTTGGTGCCGCTCTTGCTCACCATGTCCAGCGTGGCCCCACTTTGCCGGCCGATCGAGGCATCATACGCATTAGACACCACGCGGAACTCGGCGACGGAATCCTGCGGGGGCACAAACGCGACTTGCCCGGCAACGTTCGAGTCGTACGAACCGTCAAGCTGGTACTGCACGGCATAGTTGTTGTTTTGGGAGCCGCTGCCAGCAACGCTGCCGCTACCATTGACTTGGTTCTGGGAATCGCCAATGTTGGACCATAGGTGCGGCGCGCCGCCATAGCCGTTGCCCACCAAGCCTCCCGGGGTCAGACCTACCAACAGCGTCGGGACATGCGACTGAGTCGGCAAATCCTCCAACTCCTTGGTTGTTATCACGGTACCCGACACTGCCGCCGTCGTATCGATCAGGGGAGCTTCGGCGGTTACATTAACTACCTCGGCCACCGTTCCAATCTGGAGTTGCACGTCGGACGTCTTCTGGTCACCGACCTGCAGTTCAATCGGTTCGTGCGAGGCGGCCTTGAATCCTGGCGCTTTCACCTCGAACGTGTAGTGCCCGGGAATTAGCGACTGAATGCGCCAGTCGCCGGCATTATTGGTCGTCGTGGTTTGGGATACGCCTGTTTCCACAGAGGTGACAGTTACCGCGGCCGCCGGTACGACAGCCTTCTCTGGGTCGGTAACCTTGCCGCCTATCGTCGCTCTCGATTCTTGCCCAAGTGCGCACAAACTTCCCGCGAACAGAAGGAATCCCCCAACTACTGATGCCACCAGTTTGTTTCGCATATCGTTTCGCTCCTGCGTCCTCATTAGTTCTTGCGCCGTGTATACGGTTACACAAGGAAAGATTCCGTATACAGACTTTGGGTGCGGAGAGAAATCTATGCGTCTGGAGATGCCGATGTCAAGCTTCTATTTTGGAGAGGAGTCAATCTGAGGGCGCAGCTAAATATCTCCCACATTATCTGGCCACAGGAGGAGTCTTGCCGATTGCGCGGGCAGTTGTCTGTGCAGTATTGACCTTAACCCTTGTCCTTTTGCGTCGAACTCCCCGGGAGACAGAGATTTCGCCGAGAGGGTAGAGGAGTGTTGAATCTGATCTAGAAGGGGCTTACCCCTAGAGCACGCCCCATAGTGCAACCTGTCCTTTGTGGTAGACCGAGATCTTCGTTGACGCCGAAACCGCGTTTTCTCGGACCCTTCCAGCTTCTTCCGCGGTGAACGGACGATGCCGATAAACTCCCTGAGTAGGACGGATATTCTCAATGAATCGGACTCGCATGCTCACGCCTTAGAGCGCGCCTGAAACTTTAGGACCCTAACCCGGTTTAAGTAAGATGATGACCTACACTGTTGAACAATGGCGATCTTGCTGATTGATGTTGTGCCGGTATCGAACGAAAATCACTGTAGTGTGAAGCATGAGAGAAGAAACTAGGGCGTGTTCACACTAT
>PKWK01000352.1 GCA_003133205.1 Granulicella sp.
GATTTGGGTGAACGTGGTGTGGACTCTGTTCAACCTCGCGATACTCGGGGTTGCGACGGCAGTTGCCTGGGAGAGCCAGCAGCGTCGGCAGTCAGTGCGCGTGGCCCTGGCGGTGCCGTCGGACGTGATCCTGCCGGACGGCTCCATGATTCAGGGGATCACGTCCGACCTTTCAAGCGGCGGCGTCCGCACCAGAATAGACCACACATTTAAGGCTGCGGTGGGCGACCCGATCAAATTCGTCTTCCCGGTGCTGGATGGCTCGGCGACGTTGCCGGCGACGATCATCGGCATCGATGGGAGTCAGTTGCGCGCGCAGTTCACTTCGTTGAGCCTGCAGGAAGATGAGGCGCTGACGATGCTTCTGTACTCGCGCGCCGACACCTGGCTGGGCTTGGGCGAAGGTCGCGAGGCAGATCAGCCGATCCGCAGTTTGGGCCGCATTCTGCGGTTGTCGGTGCGCGGCTTGTCGCAGACGATGAGTCGTTCGAAAAGCAAGAAAGGCATGTCGAAGGGCAGGCTCGCTACGAGCGTTGTACCCTTCGTCCTGCTTGGACTCCTGGGAGGCGTCGCCGTGCGCGATGCCCGTGCAGCGCAGGCCGAGCCCGCAACGAAGAGTGTGCCTGCGAACGCAGCGCCTTCGCCATCAGCAGGGAAGTTCGACAACGTTTTCACCCTCGCCGAGCTGGGTGTGCGGGAGGCGATTAATCTGCGGGGCGTCGAAGCTTCGCACTCGGTTTATTTTTCGGTACCCAGGAATCAGGTGGTGACGGCGGCCACGATGAAGCTGCGCTATCACTTTTCGCCGGGGCTACTGCCGGGGATCAGCCACCTGAAGGTGAGCCTGAACGGAACGCTGGTAGCAACGGTTGCGGCCGATGCGCCGACCTCCGCTGGGCAGAGCGCGTTGCCCGAGACAACGCTGATCATGCCCGCAGATCTGCTGGCACGCGACAACCAACTGACCTTCGAGTTCGTCGGGCATTATGCGCAGCAATGCGAAGACCCTTCGAATTCGACACTTTGGACCCAGATCGATTCGAATTCGACGATCGAACTGGCTGGGTCGCTGTTGCCGCTGGCCAATGATCTCAACTCGCTTCCGCTTCCGTTCCATGACGTTGGTGTGAACCCGAACCCGGCAGTGCCGATTGTTTTTCTATCGCGACCGTCTGCCAAGGCGATGCAGGCGGCGGGAATCATAGCGTCGTGGTTCGGCATTCTCGAGAGCCACCATCCGGTGCGCTTTGTCGTCTCGTTCGGAACGATTCCGTCGGGAAACACGATTGTGATCGCAGAGAATCCTTCGGATATTCCTGCATCGCTGGGCGTCAGCGCAATCTCAGGCGCGACTGTGGCCATGATTGCTAATCCGTCCGACCCATATTCCAGCGTGCTTCTGGTAACCGGTAACGATGCGGATGAACTGCTGACTGCGGCAATGGCGCTGCCGTTGCATGGAGACACTTGGCAAGGCCCGCGGGTTACTGTTCGCGATCTCACTCTGCCAGCTCTGCGCAGGCCGGACGACGCTCCGCGCTGGCTCAACACGGAGGCGAACTTCGGAGAGATTGCCCAGGCCAGTGACCTGCAAGGAGATGGCTCGGTGCCGGTATCGGTGTACATGCGCGTCCCGCCTGACTTTTTCTATGGCGAGAAGCAGAACCTGGCGTTCCATCTGAGCTATCGATACAACGGCATTCCGCTCGGGACCGACAGCACGCTGCAGGTCTACATGAATGGGGCGTTCGTGAGTTCGACGCCCATGCCGCACACCGACAAGGCGTCGATGGTGCTGGAGACCGTGGTGCCGATTCCGGTGGTGGACATGCGGCCGTTCTCGAACACGATGATGCTGAAGTTCGTCTTCCAGCCCGCAACCAAGGGACATTGCGAAGAAATAGCGCCGATGAACCTGCAGGGCGCAATCCTGCAGGACTCGCATCTTGACATCACGGATATTACGCACCTGGCCTTGCTCCCCAACCTGGAGTTGTTTGCCAATGCAGGCTACCCGTTCACGCGCAAGGCGGACCTCGCCGATACGTGGGTGGTGCTTCCGGACCAGCCCTCGGCCGCCGAGTTGGAGATGTTCCTCTCCATGNNCCGGACCAGCCCTCGACCGAGGAGTTGGAGTTGTTCCTCGCCATGATGGGCCACTTCGGCGCGCAGACCGGATATCCCGCGCTGCATGTCACCGTGACGAATGCCGCCGGTATGACGAACGATGGATCCAGGGACTACCTGGTGATGGGCGTGGCGGACGACCAGCCCGCATTGAAGATGCTGAACGGGTCCCTGCCGGTCGGGGTCGATGAGGGGGGACTGCATATTCACGACACGCGGGGATTTTTTGACCGTGCGGCGTGGTGGCGTGTCCGGGGCTCGGACCGTATGCAGCAGGGACAGTTGGAGACGGAGGGTGGTCTGCCGGACGCGTTGATCGAAGGGATCGAGTGGCCTGCCCGATCGAACCGCTCGGTGGTGGTGGTCGTACTGCGGGATCAGGCAGCGATTTCGGGCTTTCTTTCGGCCTTCCTGGGGGCGTCGCAATCGTCCAGCATCTCGCAGTCGATGAGCGTGCTGCATGGCGCGGAGTTCACCTCCTACCGGGTCGGCAGTGACGCTTACCGGGTGGGCGATATCTCGCCGCTGATGCGCGTGACGATTATCTTCCAGGAGTTTCCGTGGCTGATCGCGATTGTGGCGGTGGCCTTCTGCTTCCTGATGGCGGCGTTGATGCAGGCGAAGCTTCGGCGGCGCGCGCGGGAACGGCTCCAGGGTATGGAATGATTCCTCCCATTCAAGTCAGCCGGCTCAAGTGACCCGCAACGCGGAAGGGGAGCGGTCACCTGTTCGCCGCTCTGCGTCTCCCAGCTGCAGGCTTGGATCCCACAAATAGAACTCAAATAAGCCGATTGGATGGGTTAGGCACCCAATCAGGCGAAGAGAAATTCCGGTTATTTGGGAAACGTCCCCGGATATCCTCAAGTTGTTGTGTCCGGAGGCAAAAACCACAATACATAGGGGAGGAAAAAGCGGTAGTCTTCTGGTACGGTCGCAGTATCAAACTTGGTTCCTGTTGGTGTCGGGCAGCGCGCAGACAATGATGATGATGAAAACGTGTGTAATCCGGCTCTGGGCTCCCACAATTTTACTTGTCGGCATGACCCTGAGCGCGTCTGGAGTTGGACTGGAAGCGCAAGTTTCTCAGCCCGCGACGACGTCCCAATCCGCGACGCCCACCCCCACATCACAAGATCAGAAGGCGCAACTGCAGCAGGCGGCCAAACTCGCCGAGGCAGGGAAGTATGCTGCGGCGATGGTGATTTATCGCCGGGTCCTGGGGACCCACCCTCCGGCGGGCGACTTGGCGTTGGCGTACTACGACGCGGAGTCGGCGACCGAAGATGGCCGACCCCACTCAGTTGCCGGCCTGCGCGCGCTGGTCGAGAAGTATCCGGCCGATTCGCGATACCAGATTGCGCTGGGGCGCGTTTTGACTTACAGCCCAGCCACGCGAGAGGAGGGGCGGAAGTACCTCGCCGGCTTCCCCAAGGACCAACAGGCAGCGGCCGCACTGCGCCAGTCGCTGGTGTGGGATGCGGCAAACCCGGCGGTGGCTCCGCAAATTCGGGCATACCTGGCGACGCATCAGGATCCACAACTTGCCGCGGTGATGCAGATGACGCAGGGACCGTCGAGCGCGACTGCCCCCGCAGCACCGGCGCAGATTCCAAGCCGAACGGCGAGCCCGGATGGACCGACGTCGAGCACCCCGGCGGTGGAAGCAGCGCAGGTTTCTGCGGTAGCGGCACAACCGATTCCTATCCGCCCGGCGGTGCCTGTACCGTCTCCAAGCACGCCGGTTGCCAGTGCCCCGACGGTGGCGGTTGCAACAGCCCCCGCAGCAGTCGAACAGACTCCGAGCCGGGTGGCACCACCTGCGCCCAATGGAACCGCGGATGTGTCTGTTGCCCGTACCCGGGCCGCGGCCGAGACTGCGGCTTACCAGGCGCTTAACGCGAATCGGATCGACGAGGCGGAGACACGCTTCAAGGCAATCCTGGCCGGCGAGCCGGGGGACTCGAAGGCCCTCGCAGGAATGGGCTATGTCCGCATGCAGCAGGGCAATTTTCTGGGCGCTATTAGCTTCCTCGAGCGGGCAAAGCTGAACAACTCGGACGATAAGGGGCTGGCGGCAGCCCTGGATACAGCGCGCTTCTGGTTCATCATGGGCGAGGGGCAGCAATCCCTCAACGAGAACGATCTGACCACGGCAGAAAAGCGCTACCGAGCGGCGCTGGCGCTTCGCCCCGATAGCCCGGAGGCGCTGGAGGGACTGGGCGGTACGCTCTTGAAGGCGCAGCAGCCGGGGCCGGCAATTCCGATCTTCGAGCACGCAGTGGAGGCTCAGCCTGCTTCTACCGGCGGTTGGCGTGACCTGTTGATCGCGCAGCTTCAGGCCGGAAATGCGCCCTCGGCTCTGGCAACTGACAAGCGGATTCCGGCAGCGACCCATGGCCAACTCATGAACGACCCATTGTTTCTGCAGGCGCTGGCGTCCGCTTACGTCGCAGTGGGGCGCAGCGGGGACGCGCAGACAACACTGGAGAGCGCTCTGAAGCTTCCTTTTTCCGCGGACGCGAAGGGTCTCAAGATCGATATGAAGGTCCAGCTTGGCGGTCTTCTGGTTACAGCGAACCACCTCGATCGGGCTGCGGAGCTGTTCCAGCAGGTGCTTGCGGAGGATCGCGGAAACACCTCGGCTTGGCAGGCGCTGGTACGGGTTCAGCACGCGATGGGCCACAACCAGGAGGCTCTGCAGACGGTGGAGAGCATGCCTCCGGAAACGTCGGCGGCGGCGATGCGCGACCCCGGATTCGAAGTTACCGTGGCATCGATTTATCAAGCCGAGAAGAAGCTGGACGAGGCACAGGCCCTGCTGCAAAAAGTAGCGACACAACAGACCAACGCGGGACAGAAGCCGTCGCCTGCGCTCGAGGTACAGCTCGCCGGTGTTTACATCGACCGCGGCACTCCGCAGTTTGCCTACCCGGTTTATCAGCAGGTGATTGCGGAGAATCCTGACCGTGCAGATGCGTGGGCCGGATTGCTCTCAGCTTTGCATCTGACCGGCCACGACAAGGAAGCGGTTGCCCAGCTCAAGTCGGCTCCGGCCTCGGTGCGCGCACAACTTGAGAACAACCCGGGCTATCTGCAAACGATGGCGTCGGTGTATGAAGCTCTGGGCCGGTCACGCGAAGCCACGATGTTCCTGGGGCGGGTCGAGCAGGGTTATGCGGCGCAGCGCAGTGCTCCGCCTTCGGACGTGGAGATTCAGAATGCGTGGCTGCTCTACAACGGGATGGACGACGCCGGACTTTACCGCCAGTTGATGAGCATCGGTGGGCGGACCGATTTGACCACTGAGCAGCGGCGAACGGCGCAAACCATCTGGACGAACTGGGCGGTGCGTCGCGCGAATCAGGCAGCCGCGGTCGGGGATTCGCGACGCGCGCTGGCGATTCTGAATGCGGCAACGCGTGCGTTCCCGGACAATTCCACGGCGATCAAGGCGCTGGCTCTGGGATACTCCCAGGCCGGACAGCCGCACCAGGCGGTGGCGATTTACAAGGCGCAGAATATGGCTTCTGCGAGCGCCGCCGATTACGGTGCCGCCGTCGGCGCCGCGCTGGCCGATGGGGATAGCAAGGATGCCGAGATTTGGCTGCGCTATGCGCTGGCTGCTTATCCGGCTGACCCGCAGATCCTGATCCTCGGCGCGAAGTTCGAACAGGCGCGCGGAGATACGGCTCGCGCCATCAAGTACTATCGCGCGTCGCTGAAGGCGATGCCGCCAGCGACTCCCGCTTCGAGGCTGGCAGCGGAGTTGGGAATACCCGGGCCATCGGCTCCGCTGACCCTTCCCAGCGCGGACCAGCCACAAGCGCTCTCCGTCCTGCTTGCCCCAGGAGCCGCAGATTCGACTTCGTCGGGCGGCGTGCAGGCCGAACCGTATCTGCCGAGCTATGGCAATCAGGCCCCATTGCCTCCATATGACGGAATGAGCCGAGTTGTACCGCCGTACATGACCAACCCTGACGGCGGCAAAACGAACGATAGCGCGGAGCAAGCCGGGGCAGGACCGGCCCCTTCGCCAGCGATTCAGCCGGCGTCTCCGAGCGGTCTGGCGTCCGCTACCAACCCGCCACCACAGGCAGCGCCCCAGGCCCCGAAGGCCTCGCAATCCAGCGGGTCTGGCGGGGAAGTTTACAGCCCGTATGTCGCCTATGTTGCTCCACCACCGCCGACGCCAGCAATCACGGATAAACGGGTGGGCAACACCGCCGCCGTCGCGGTACAGCTTGGCAACGACGCGCCCCATCCTGAGCAGCCGCAGACAGAGATGACGGACGTTTTGCCGACAGCACGCTATGCACCGAGCGCACGCGCAGACCGTGCGGCCGCCGCTCAGCCCGACGTTGCTGCTGCGCGAGCGGCGCGCATCCGGCGCTTGCAGGCAGACTCCGATGCCGCCGCCCGAACAGGGCAAAGCAATCCCCCGCCTGAGGACTCGATCACAGCGACCACGCAGAATGCGCAATACACGACCCAACCGCAGGTTGCCCAGCCATCCACCGTGCCCGGAGGCCATCTTGGCAACATTCCCGACACGGGCACCCAGCAGTATCCGCAGCCACGTACCCCGCCCGGGGCGAGCAGCCAGACCACCATGCCCCGCAGTCGGCCGGTTCCGCGGACGCCCGCGTCAGCCCCGGTGGCAATACCTCCCGCAGCAGCACGCGAACCGGCCGTGCCTCAGCCACCCCCGGTTGCACCGGCCCCGTCCGTTGCAACAAGTCCTGCTGCGGTCACCCCGGGTGTGACCCAGTCCTATCCGACAATCGGGCCAGCGTATCCCCTTGCGCCTCCACCTACCGACGCCGAGCTGAGGGCTCGCAATTTGCCGGCGCTGCTTGGATACTTTGAGGCCCAGCCGCCCATTCCGCTGACGCCACGCCAGCAGGCGGAGAGCGAACTGGCCTCGCTGGAGGGATCGTACAGCGGATGGCTCGGCGCGACTGGAATCGGGCGGTATCGCGGCGGAACATTGGGGCTAGACCGCCTCTATGATGTCGAGGCTCCGGCTGAGGCGTCGGCCGTGATCGGGAAGTCTGTGCGGCTCACCGCGGTTGCGCTGCCGGTGTTTCTGAACTCCGGCGTGTTCAACACCTCCAGCTTCAGCACCAGCTACGTTCCTTACCTCGGCACGCTTCCAGCCAACACCGCGAATCCTCCCGCGCAGCAGTTTTCCAATGGAATTGGCGGCGAGCTTCAACTGGCAACGAAGAACAGCGGGCTGGCCGTCGGCTATACGCCCTACGAATTTCTGGTGCGCAATGTGACCGGCCGCTTCCGCCTGAGCACACTCGACGGCCATGTTTCGTTCTACGGCGAGCGCGAGCCGGTAAAGGACACGCAGCTCTCGTACGCGGGTTTGCGCGATCCTGGCGTGTCGTCTTCCGGCTCGGGCCCGATCTGGGGCGGCGTCATTTCCACTACCGGCGGCGTGCGGATCGATCTTGGAAGCGGCGCGTCCAGCTTTTACATCTCCGGTGAAGGCGGCGTGCTCACCGGCCAGCACGTCCTCGATAACAACCGGTCCCAGGGTGCGATTGGTGCAAATTTCCGCGCGGGGAACTGGCCCAGCTACGGAAGCCTGACCCTTGGCGCTAGTCTTTCCGGCATGCATTTTGCCTACAACGAAGTGGGGTTGACCTACGGCCAGGGCGGCTACTTTAGCCCCACCTACTACTTCCTCGCGTCGGTGCCAGTCAACTTCAGCGGGCACTATAAGGCGAATTTCCACTACCTCATCACGGGCGCGCTCGGCGTCCAGACCTTTGAGCAGGATGAGGCGCCATTTTATCCGCTGGATCCCGCGCTCCAGAGTAGTTTTGTGCCCGCCAACGGTGTGCCCTGCACCGCGGCACAGATCCCCTCGTATCACTGCGGCGAGTATCCGGTCATGGTCACGACCGGCTTTAACTATTCGACCAATGCGCAAGCCTCGTACCGCTTCGTCGAGCACTGGTATGGCGGTGGCTTCCTCTCCGCAAACAATTCGAACAACTACAACACTGTCTCGGCCGGGTTTTTCTTCCGATACGTCTTCCGGGCGCAGCACTCCCCGGAAGGCTATCCTGCGGGCCTGTTTCAGATCGATGGCATCCGCCCGCTTCAGATCCCATAACGATCGTTGCCGGGTGAAAGAGAAATTGTCCATGCGTCAGAAGGCCGCCCAATGCGAAGACGCGTTCGTTGATATTCAGGGCGTGCGCGTGCACTATCTGCACGCGGGTGCGGGCAGGCCGATGCTTCTGATCCACGGTCTGGTGGGGTCGTCATCCAACTGGCGAAGGAATATCGACGCGCTGGCCCAGGACAGGAGCCTCTACGCGATCGATCTCGTGAACACGGGCAAGTCTGAGCGGATCGCAGGCCTCGACGCGGGGCTCGCGGCCACGGCCGATCGGGTCGCCGCAGCGATGTACGCCCTCGGCCTCGATCAAGCTGATATCGCCGGCCACTCCCATGGCGGGGCGGTCGCGTTGATGCTTGCCGCACGCTATCCGGAGCGGGTGCGCAGCCTGATGTTGTTTGCGCCTGTCAATCCGTTCTGCTCGCTACCCGGCCCAATGATTCGCCTTTACTCCAGCGCTCCGGGCAGGATGCTGGCAAAGTGTGCGCCCTATCTGCCCCAACGAATCCAGTTGATCGCGCTAGGGCGGATGTATGGCGATCCTGCGCGCATCGGCAAGGGTTGCATGAAGGAATACGTCGACGGCCTGCGTGTGCCCGGGACTATTGACCACATTCTCTCAATCGTTCGCAGTTGGTTCGCCGATATGGCGTCGCTGAAGATTGCACTACCGCTGATTGCCAGTATCCCGACGCTATTGGTCTGGGGCGACCGCGACCGCGCGTTGAGCATGGCTTCGGGCGTGCGGCTCAAGAAGGAGATGACAGCATCTGAGCTGGTCGTTGTGCCCGGCGGCGGTCATGTTGTCTTCGAAGAGATGCCGGAAGACTCGAACCGCATCATGCTCGACTGGCTACGCCGCGATCCAGTCTCCAGCACGCTCGCAGCCAGCGAACGGGGTTCTCTCGGCTCACGGTTGCGAGAGCAGGCGCTAACGGTTCCCGTCGCCGCGCGGACCAGAACGTCTGCCGCGATACAACATTTGTCTCCTGGAACTTAGAGCAGCTTTACCGGGCCTGCCAGCCCAAACGTCTCCTGAATCCACAAACGAATCTCCGCCTGCATTAGGTCTAGCTTCGCGCCCGGTGATTCCTTAGTCCCCTGGAAAAAGTGGTCCGCCCCCCCGATCCACACTAGCCGCCTTGGCTCCGGTGCTCGCTCCCAAACGTCAGCGAGCATCTCCCGGGGGCCGAATTCGTCGTGGTCCCCACTGATGAACAGTTTTGGCACGATGCATTTCGGCAGGAAGTCGTACTTGTAGTCGCGCCCGGCGGCATGGACGGGCAGGCCCAGTCCGATCAGTCCCTTTACGCGCACATCGCCGCAGCACGCACGCAGTCCAACCTGCGAGCCGAAGGAGAAGCCNNNNAGGCCAAACGATGAGAGGGCCTTCATCGCGTGGTAGACGACCTTGTTGTGCATCGTTCCGCCGCCGGACGGGTGCGGATGGCAGACCAGCGCGGAAAACCGCGCATCTTCGCGGCCGGTATTCAGCAGAGCCTCCAAGCGCCCCGCCGAACCGTGCAGGTCGTCGACGGACCGGATCTGGGATCTAAATGCTGGTGGGGCCGGCGTGGCTCCTTCAGGTGTCGGCTTCATCTTCTCCAGTGTAATTTGCGCGCTGGCCGGTCCTCTTGCTGGCCATTCGGACGGCCGGGTTATCCTGTTACTCACATGTCCATCGACGCAATCGACCTGACGCGCAAGCTCGTCAACATCGAGTCCATCTCGTACCACGAGGGGCTAGCCGGCGCTTTTCTGGCCGACTTCCTCACCGCCGAGCAGTATGCCGTCGAGCGTATGCCCGTCGAGCAGCCTGACATCGCGCTGACGCCCGGAGGTGGGATGGGCGAGCGGTTCAACGTGTATGCGGCAATGCCGGGCGTTACTCCCGACGTCGTTCTGTCAAGCCATATGGACACCGTGCCCCCATTCTTCGGCTGCACTGAGGACGATGAGTTTCTCTACGGGCGAGGCACGTGCGACGCCAAGGGCATCATCGCCGCTCAAGTCGCCGCCGCCGACCGGCTGCGCGATGCGGGCGTGAAGGTTGGCCTGCTCTTTGTGGTCGGCGAGGAGCGCGACTCGGCTGGCGCAAAGATGGCCAATCGCAATCCGCGTGGTTCGCGGTTCCTTATCAACGGCGAGCCTACGGACAATCGCCTGGCCCTTGCCACCAAGGGCGCACTGCGTGTCGAACTGCGCGCGCATGGGCGCATGGCCCACTCGGCGTACCCCGAACTGGGCGAGTCGGCGATCGAGAAGCTGGTAGAGGCGCTCCACGATGTGCTGGCCATGTCGCTGCCAATTGAGCCGGAGATTGGACCGTCGACAGTGAACATCGGGCTGATCTCCGGCGGCCGCGCGCCCAACGTCATCGCCGACAAGGCCGAGGCACACCTGCTCATCCGCACCGTCGGGCCGTCGGAGGAGGTGAAGGACGCCGTCACACGGGTCGTCGCCGGTCGCGCCGAGGTCAGCTTTTCGCTCGACCTCTCCTACGTCCGGATGCGTCGGGTTGGCGACCTGCCCACGATGATCGCCAAGTTTGCCACCGACATCCCCTCGTTGACTGCGTGGGGCGAGCCCTTCCTGCTCGGTCCGGGCTCCATCCACGTCGCCCACACGCCGGACGAAAAGATCAGCAAGAAGGAATTGCTTGGCTGCGTCGATCTATACGTTGACCTTGCCGAAAACCTGACTCGGTCTTAAGGCATAGCCTCCGCTCAGCCTGAAACGAGCCCAAACGGAAACGTCGCGTTGTCCTCCGCTAGCACAACCGTCTGGTCGGGATTCGCGGGGTTGTAGCGGATGCTGATTGAGGGACTGCCCACCGCGAGCTTTTCAGCCTCTTTTCGGCCCATCGCTACACTTCGTAGATACCCGCCGTAGTATTCCCCGTTCAGCACGAAGTGGAAGCTGGCCTCGATAAAGTCTGTCTGGGTGAACGATTCGGCTGCATCGCCCGCAGGCAGAACCTTCCAAATGTCGACCTGGGCCTCTGTTTGAGGCCACTGCGCGGCGAGTTGCACCCTCTTCGTGCGAGCGCGCTCGCGAAAAGCCCGCCGGATTGAGTCAATGATGGCCATTCCTTGGACATTCTAGCTCTGTTGCGGTTTTCGATGCGCACGAATTTCGACCCGGTTTTCCTCCGCACTCAGCGGAACTAAACTAGAGTTATGCCCGCTGAGTTTACCCATCTTCACCTGCATACGGACTACTCGCTTCTGGACGGCGCTTGCGATGTCGACAAGTTGGTCAAACACGTCCATTCGCTGGGCCAAACTGCCGTCGCGATGACCGACCACGGCAACATNNGCCATGACCGACCACGGCAACATCTTCGGCGCGGTACATTTCTTCAACGCGGCGAAGGAGAAGGGAATCAAGCCCATCCTCGGGTGCGAACTCTACATCTGCAAGGAAGACGATCACCGCGCCAAGCCGAACCCCGACCTGAAGTACAACCATCTGCTGGTACTCGCTGAAAACGAAGAGGGCTACCGCAACCTCGTTCGCCTGACCTCTGAAGCAGCACTGCACGGCTTCTATCGCAAGCCGCGCGTCTCGAAGGATTTTCTGTCGAAGCACTCCGCCGGACTGATCGGCTTCTCGGGATGCCTCGCCGGCGAGGTCTCCCAGCACATTATGGAAGGAAACTATGACGCGGCAAAGGCGACTGCCGGACAATATCAAGACCTCTTCGGCCGCGGTAACTTCTTCCTCGAAATCCAGGACCACCAGCTTGGCCCCGACAAGGCAGTCTGCGATGCGATGTTCCGGCTGGAGAAGGACCTCGACATCCCGCTGATCGCGACCAACGACTCGCACTACATCGCAGCCGACGACAGCCGCGCTCACGAGATTCTGCTCTGCGTGCAGACGGCCGGCTCGATGAACGACCCCAAGCGCTTCAAGTTCGACACCAACGAGTTCTACATCAAGTCGGCTGACGAAATGGCGCGGCTGTTTGCGCACGCGCCGAACGTGGTCAGCAGGACGATGCAGTTTCCGGAGCGATGTAATCTCAAGCTGACTAAAGTCGACAATCCTTTCCCGGCGTTCCCTGTGCCTGAAGGCGAGACGCTCGACAGCTACTTCGAGAAAGTGTGTCGCGAGGGGTTACAGAAGCGCCTTGCGACCTCTATCGAGCACCTGCGCTCGACCGGCCTGCTTAAGAGGACCATCCCTGAATATCACGCGCGGCTCGACCGCGAGATCGACTGCATCAAGCAGATGAAGTTCCCCGGCTATTTCATGATCGTGTGGGACTTCATCCGATACGCACGCGAACAGGCGATTCCGGTCGGTCCGGGCAGGGGTTCCGCGGCTGGCTCGCTGGTCGCCTACTGCATGGAGATCACGGACATCGATCCGCTGCAGAATGAGCTTCTCTTCGAGCGCTTCCTCAACCCCGAGCGCGTATCGATGCCCGATATCGATATCGACTTCTGCATGAATAGGCGCGGCGAGGTGATTGACTACGTCAAGAGCAAGTACGGCGACGATCAGGTGGCACAGATCATCACCTTCAACACCATGGCGGCGAAGG
>PKWK01000003.1 GCA_003133205.1 Granulicella sp.
AGATATTGAACATCCGGCGCACTTCCGGGGCATCCGCGCGCGGTTCCAGGCCCGTCGCCAGCACCACCATATCCACCGGGATGCGGCGCACAAATCCGGCGAGCGTGTCTTCCACGCGGATGACGAGCTTGCCTCTCTCGCTGGGATCCAGTTCCCATTCGGTGACTTCCGCCACCCTGCCGCGGATGAAGTGCACGCGCTCGTTCAACACCTTCTGGCGCAATCAAGGCTGGGGCGTCCCACCCCCGCCTTGCACTCCCCCGGAGAAGGGGATTTCAGCTCGCGCGGCGGACGGAAGCACAGGAGATACACTCCCATGACAGGACCCAGCAAGATTCTCATCGCGTCGTTGGAGGCACCCCTCCAGGCAATGAGGAAGGACGCCACGAGCCGCTCTTCACATGGATCAAGCGGAGCGTCTCGGCGCAGGCACCAGCCAAGGATTCCGCCGAGTTTGTCGCGTTTTGGGTGAGCTGAGCACCCCAGAGCCGTAGGTCGTGTTGATGATGGGAAGCTCTCAGGGGTCAGAGTTCCAGAAAGGCCAGGACCGGCGAACTCCCTGAGCAGTTGCGGGTCTACGACAAGATCTTCCAGGTGCCTCCGGGCTCACGTCGGGATCCGCCATCACTGCGCGGGCGAGCTCAGTAAGTGCCTGGGGTAGGTAATTCTGCACTTCTTCGAAAGATTAAGCCCGTCATGGCCGGGGACTGGGTATTTAACAAGAGTAGAAGTTTCAGATCGCGGACCATGCTCAGCTCAACCAATCGATAGGGAGTGTTCCCGGAGCGGCCCACGGTGAATCCGGTTAAGTGGTTCGGGCCTGCAGGAGAAGGTGATGATATGCAAGACAATGCCGTAGCAATGATTGACGACGCCTCGAACCTGTCTCGAGCAATTTCTGCGCCACAGGCGGAGGTACCGGTCGAGCCCTTTGTGACGCCCGAGGCTGGACCGGAAGATACGGTGTCGTCCGCAAGTGCAAAGGCGGAGCCGGAGACTATCGCGCCACCTACAGATCCGTCCAACGGCCCCGTCTCCAACGACCTGCCGGCCGACACTGCGGCGAACGTCGTGGCGCCCCCGGCCGCCACACCGATGCAGTGGATAGAGGGAGGATCCGAGAGATTACGCGGCGACAGCCAGACGAACATCTCTTTGTTGAAGCCCAAGTTTGCGGTTGGAGCTGCCCACGTCACCACCTTCAAAGAGATCATCAAACGAGCAGAAGGCGTACTTCTCTCTTCTTTCGTAACTCCGCTTCCAACGACAGGGAGCGCGTACGGGTCGACGGAACAACTCTTTACCCAAATCCGGATGACCATTGCCGAACAGGCACTTCTCTCTGAACAGGCTAGCTCGCTTCTTGCCTATTGGTCGCTATCCAGCTGGTTCCCGGACGCCATGCCGCTTGCTCCTTGCCTGGCGATTATTGGATCTGCCGAGGATGGGGACCGGGTCCTCCGTACTCTAAGCAACGTCTCTCGCAACCCATTGCGAATGCCGGGGATCAACATCCCCGATCTACGAACAATACACTGGGATCCCCCTCCCACTCTGCTCTTCTATGAGCCCAATCTCACGAAGCAGAAGGCGACGTTCCTGGGCTGCTCCGCCCGCCGGGGATACCTGCTGGGACGCTGGAATCAGTACAAGGACTTCTACGGCTCCAAGGCAATCTACCTGGGGGAGGATGTGACCGTCGGCGGGAAGCTCCAGTGGAGCCTCCAAGTAAATGTTGCCGCCACGACCGCGATCGGAGCCCGGACGGCGCTGCCGTTGACGGACTCCACCGTGCAGACGCTGCAGAATCAGCTCCTCGGGTATCGCCTCAAAAACCTGATCAAGGTGGAGAATTCGACCTTCGATGCCCCGGGTTTGCCCGCGGACATCCGGCCCATCGCGAACGCCTTGGGCGCCTGCCTCGTTGGCTCACCGAAGCTTCAAGGCGAGCTAATTTCCTTGCTCGCTCCGCAGGTCGAGCAGCGGCTCATGGATCGGTCGAGCAGTCTCGAAGGGAAGACCATCGAAGCCATTCTGTCTCTTGCCCATCAGGGGAAGTCGAAGCTCCTCGCCGGCGAGATCGCCACGGAGGTGAACTGCATTTCAAAGGCACGTGGCGAGCGGCCGGAGTTCAGACCGGAGAACATAGGGCATACGCTGAAAATGCTAGGTCTGATCACACGACGGCTGGGAAAGGACGGCCGGGGGCTCGTGGTCGATCAGCCGACCCTGATCCGTGTACACGAACTTGCCCAGGTGCATGGTGCAGGTTTGGACCTTGACGAAAAAAACCTGCATTGCCCGCTATGCATAGAAAATACACGGGTTATGTAGGTTGTGCAGGTTATGCACGATTTTTTTGGTTCCTAGGACCTAGCTCGTGGACAGTCGGCCGAAGTCGCTACCAATCATTTAGAATGAGGGACTTTAGTTTTATGGTGTATCGACTTCAGAGCAAGTGCTCAGAACTTCAGACTTATGCGTAAACCCACATCAAAATTGTGGGTTTACGCACAAGGCTGAAGTTGGTCGCTCTATTTTTCAACAACTTACCAGACCTCGTACCCCATAACGCTGAAGTTTAATACCCCATAAGCCTGAAGTTCCACCGGGTATTTACGCATAAGGCTGAAGTTCCACCAAAGTGACGGACGGCCGGCGGGAGTGATTCCCTGTAAACGTATGAAAATAAAATTGATGTGGCCTATGTCAACCGGATTCACAACGACTTGGAATAAGAGCTGTTAGATGGCGCCACTACGCCAAACATAATGCCCTTATCCGCCGCGCAAATTGTGCGCAAGGTCCTCGCTCTGCCGTAGGTAATCCAAAGTGCTCTTGAGTTGCGAAAACGACACTTTCTCTTGTTCCAATCGAATGCCTTCGCGTGGAGCGCCTGATTGCAATTCCATGAATAGCGCCCTCTCGTCCGGGTCCAGGAGCTTCAGCGAATGCTTGACCGGCGCAAGCTCAGTGGTCCATGAATCTTGGTGGTTGAATAGAGTCTCGCGGTCCATTAGGAAAGATTGAGCATGCGGAAACACACTTCTCAACTCATTGAGGATGGCGAAGCCATGCGTATCTATGTCGCCCCAGTAATACAACGGCAGTCGGTGAACCCACTGCGCAATTCCAAATGCTCTCATCCCATAACCAGATCCAAACACGACGATTGAACCTTCGACTCCCGGGAAGGCGAGGAAGTTGGTTTTGTTTTCGGTCACGAAGACACGTTTGAGCGGCAGTTGCAAAGCGGCGAAGCTTTGCGCGTCAAGTTCGACATCAGGTTTATCCGGCAGAGATGCGAAATGAATTGCGGATCCAGAACGCGAAAACGTACGCGAGGTGGCTCGCGCAGAAAACCGAATTTTGCATGGAAGTCGGTCGGCGCAGTTGGCACCTCCTCCATGGGCCGGTTTGCAACCAAGTCGAATAGCTCGGCCAGCACTCCGGCGTGAAGTTCGATGAATTTCGTATCGACTCCAGGAAGATCGATTTGCCTTGTATACATTTTCTGCGCCGGACGTGTTTTCATCCACGCCACAACCTGCAGTATCAGCCCCCAATCAGCACTGAGAGCAATCACCCGGAAAGGGTTCGTCGCTAGCCAAGGCAATGCCTCCGGGACCGACGCTGCGGTGGCGGCTTGTAATGCGCAAAAGCATTTCGTATTGTCCTGTACATCCAGGAACAAAACGGCGTCCTCTGGCTCGGTCAATCCAAACGGCCGCCGGAATCTCCTGTTGTCCTAGCGTTGGACTGCGCACTGAACGCCACTCCAGTCGTGTGCCGCTTAATGCGCGCAGAGAAATGATCCATTCTTGAGCTCGGCCAAATTCCAGAGCCATTTCTCGAGGCGACGGTACGCTTAGGCCTAAACGCAAAGGGAAGGGGTTCTCCAAGCCTATGAGGGCACGAAGGATCTCGCCGCGTTTCCACCGACGTTCAATCTTCCTCCGTATCTCCTCTGCTGACGTCCAGCTCATGATAGACGTGCGGCTTTCTGTCTTCGATGCTCCTCAATGGATACGGGAGTCCAGAGTTCACTTTCTCTGATGTGGAACGTGCAATCTCCGCTGAGATTCGGTCGATGAGCTACGTGGAAGCCTATGAGCGGAAGCTGGCGCGGGAGATCGAGACTCGGGAGCGGCAAAAGCTTGCCGTGTTGCATGCAAAGTATGAGGGCGGTCCGGAAGTGTTCCCTACAGGCAGTTTGGAAGCCCCGGACGCCGAACTCGTCGTCAGTCGCGTCTCCCCTAAAGTTCTGACACAAACTTTTCCAACCGGCCGTAACGCATCTGCGCCTCAGCCCAACCCTCTCCACGCCGCGGCGCATACTCCACCAACGCCAGCGACTTGCCCACCGAAACCCTTCCATCCGCTATATTCTCCAACTCACCCACAGCCACCGCCTGCATCATCACATTCCCCAGCGCCGAAGCCTCCGCCGGCCCACTCACTACCGCACAACCGCAGGCATCCGCTGTCATCTGGCACAGGAACGTGTTCAGACATCCACCACCGACGATACGCAGCGTGCGAATCTCCCGCCCGGTCAAGTTCCGCAACGCCTCCAGCGCCGACCAGTACGCCAAACTCAAACTCTCAAAGCAGCATCGCGCAAACTCGCCCACCGTCTCCGGCACCGGCTGCCCGCTCACCCTGCAATACCCGCGAATCGTCTGCAGCATATTTCCCGGAGCACCAAACTCGCTCGCATTCGGCAGAAGGATCGACCGAAACGCCTCACTCGTCTTCGCCGCCGCAATCACTTCGTCCCACCCGCAGCCCTTGCCTTCCTCCTTCCACTGCCGCAGACACTCCTGCAAAATCCAGAGCCCTGTAATATTCCGCATCAGCAGCGTCGACCCGCCGCACCCACCTTCATTCGTAAAGCCCAGCTCCTGCGCCCGCTCGCTCGTAACCGGCGCATCCAACTCCACGCCCATCAAACTCCAGGTCCCGCTGCTGATAAACGCGCTCCCCGCATCCAGGTTCGGAATCGAAGCCACCGCGCTAGCCGTATCGTGCGACCCCACCGCAATCAGCGGAATCTTCCCACTCAGCCCACACAACTCCAGCACATCGCCGCTTACATTCGACAGTACCGTCCCCGGCTGCACTACCTGCGGCAGAATCCGCTCCGGAATCCCAACCCTGCGCAGCATCTCTCGATCCCAATCCCGCGCGCCTAGCCGGTACATCTGCGTCGTGGAAGCCTCCGTGTACTCAACTGCCTTCTCCCTGCACAGGAAGTAGTTGAAGAGGTCCGGAATCATCAGCAAAGTCTCTGCGCACTCCAGCTTCGGATCGCCCGCCATCGCCATCGAAGCAAGCTGAAACAGCGTATTGATCTGCATCGTCTGCACGCCGGTTGCAGCAAATATGTCCGCCTCGCTCACCTTCGCAAACACTTTCTCCGGAATCCCATTCGTCCGCGGATCGCGATAACACGTCGGATTTCCCAGCAGCCGCCCACGCTTATCCAGTAGCCCGAAATCAACACCCCACGCATCCACCCCAATCCCCGCCGGCGAGCCCCCAAACTTCGTCCGGTACTTCGTCAGCCCACTCTGAATCTCCGACCACAGCCGCAGCACATCCCAGTCAATGCTCCCCTGAACGCTAACTCCGCCATTCGAGAATCGATGCAGCTCCTCCAGCACAAACCTGCGCCCGTCCCACAGGCCCACCATCAGCCTGCCGCTCGAAGCGCCCAGATCCACCGCCACGAATTTCCCCGCTGGCCGAAGCGGTCCCAAATCCTCACTGTCCATACTTGCCTCAGGCGTCAGCTCTTGCTGCTCTGATTATTTTGCGTCGTCTACCCCCGTGAGTCATCATGTAATAGATCTTGAACGCCTGCGGTATGCAAATCCGAGTTTCTTTGCGCCAATTCATTCTTGTTCACCTCCCTCTTGAACTCCCCGGCCCCCAAGTGATACTTAAGCGCAATTTCCTTGCCCTACCTATATTGAGTTGAATCATCAACATTGGCATCTCTACGATTGGGCTTATTTGGATTTCCGCCCTGGTAATGCACCTACGTCTGGTGGCTCAGGATGAAATCCGCCACCGGCTTTGGATCCCTGCGCGACAAAGGGAAGTGACCCTCAATCTAGGTCACCAACACCGTGATCGAGCCGCGATACGTCCGTAGGCATGGAGCAAAACGCAAGCCATTTGATCGATCATGGGCAGTCATACTCCAGCCTTTGCATATCTCTCGCGGATTGCGGCTCCGGCTGCCTTCAAAACCTCAAGGGATTCTGGAGACACGCTTCCATCGTCGTACATCAAGAGATTCCAGCTAAGGGCCTCGTTTAGCTCCGCCGCCTCCAGTGCCATCTGGACTCCTCGCTCTCTGGTGAAGCGTGGCGCTCGGATCACCGTCTCCGGATGATTAATACCCCAGTCCGGTGTATCTACTTGGAAACAACCCTGGGCCTGAAGTCCCTTGAAGGGACCACACGGCCAAATTCCTTTGGCCGACACCGGCAATTCTGCACTGCCAGTGAAGCCTTCCCCAAACTGAAAATCATGGAAGTCCGATCCTCGAGCCTGAATCCAGGGATTGTAGGAGATGATGCGAGACTTGCTGCCTGCCTTCGCAGCCTTTCCCAATTGTATTGGATCAGCTTCTTCGTTCCCAACTTCGGTAATCTTGTTCATGATCTTGTCCTCCTGGCAGATATTTTCAACAACGACGTAGACCCGAGTTGAAGAATCATGGTTACAAGGTTTATGTCCGCTTTAGAACCGCACCTTGAGCGCCTCGCGCGGCTGGCTGTTATGTGCGGTGACGACGCCAAATGCATTAGTCGGCGTATTCAGCGTGTTTGGGCTGCATCTCCGGCCTTCCCTGTTAGTCTCCACGTATTGTCTTTCCGAATAGCTTAACGGCGTCAAGGGAAGCTGGGGACACGGTACCGTCCTCGTACATGAGGAGATTGAAACTAAGCGCCACGTGATGGGCTTTAGCACCCTTCGCCATGTTCACAATTTGTTCGGAGGTGAATATCGGCTTGGCAATCTTAGTGTCAGGGTGCCAAATGCCCCAATCGGGGCCGTCCAATATGAACATGCCGTGAGCCTGCAAGCCTTTGTGGGGGCCCCCAACATAGATGCCGTCGCCGCCCTCCGGCGGACCGTCAGGAAAAAGTTTTCCGGCGCCATTGTTGAGGCCGTTGAAAAGTTCACCGAACTGGACATCTTGAAAATCCGTCGTCCGCGGGCGGATCCAATCGTTGAACGAGACAAATCTGCCGGGGTAACCTGTTTTCAGCGCCCTGTTCTGTTCCTCGAAAGGTGAAGGGTACCATCCCTCGTCGATGAACCATCCGGCGAGGCGGTTGCCATAGCGCTCCCCGACCTCGGTGACGATGGCGATCCAATTCTTGCGAAACTGGGCGTCGATTCCGATCTGGTTAGGATCAGTGCCGGGGTTGCGCGGCTGCTGGCGGCTGAGTGCGGAGCCGTTGAAGTAGAGCACGAATTTGATGCCGCGCCGATTTAGCGCGTCGGCCAGGTCGCCAATCAGGTCGCGCTTCGAGGTGTGTCCCGGCATGATCTGCTCGATGGACTGGATCGGTGCCGGGAAATAGAAGGATTGCCACACGGCCGACCAGATCACATAGCCGGCGCCAGTGCTTTGCACCATGTCAGCGAACTTCTCGACGTCGAAGTCATCGATCATCT
>PKWK01000384.1 GCA_003133205.1 Granulicella sp.
GTGCGTTCCTCAGACGCGTACGTTGGACCTAATGCCGCCTGTGACGCGCACAATGCAGGGTCGGTCGCCGTATGAAGTCCAAGCAGAGGTTTACATGGACGGGTTGAAGGCTCAGGTAGCCGAGTTGGAAGCGTCGCTAGCCGCGAACCAGGAGCTAATTATGGGCTGCTGGCATGGCAGCGAACAGCTTCAAGTTATCTCCGTCAGCATGCCAAGCAAGAATGTAGTCGCCTTGCGCTGCATTGATTCGGAAGGTGACGTGACGCAGATTACCGGCCATATGCACTCGATTACGTTTTCATTCCGGATCGTGACTGCCAAAGAACCAGTAACGCACCGAAGTATAGGTTTTGAAACGCCGCATTCAAGCTAGTTCTATAATGCATCGATCTTTCCGCCTACCGAATCGCTGTTACGCTGCTTGCATGATTGCGAATGTCTTTTCATGGCTGGAAACGTTCAAGGATCAGATTGGTTTGATCGTCCAATTGGCCTTGCTAGTTGCTACTTTCATACTCATCATCGCCGGTTTCATGCAAGCGCTTGCGGCGCGAGCGCAAGCTAGGGCAGCAAACTCACAGGTCGTAGCGGCGAACGCCCAATCTGAAACGGCAAGGACACAACTTGGGCTCAGCATAAAGACCTTATACGCCAACCTTGGATCAATGGATGCGGCGACCCGACCGCTACTGCAATTCAAGACACCGGCAGACAAGGATGTGATTGACCATCCTGAGTGGGAAATGGACTGTACTATCCTCAATTGCGGGCTCGGTCCCGCATTGGATATGGAAGCTTTTTGCGGGAAAAACCCAAACGAAGGGGCCACGGGGATGTTCGGTGACTTTCTCGGCGTTGGCGACCGGATGATTCAACGCTACCGTCTAGAAAGCGTACGCCTTGAGAGTTTGACAATCCGATATAGCTCCACCCAAGGCTCGCGGTATGAGACGGAGTTATCGTACTCGCGGGACTTCGGATTTATGCAATTCCATCGGCGTGTGAAGGATGCGTTTGAAGGAATAAATCAAGAGTGACGAGCGATGTTCACCGTTTACCTTGGTATCAACCAAGCGATGATGAATCGCCGAAGTGATTGAGTGCTGTACAGGTTAGAATGTTCCCACACATGAAAGCAATCGTTCACCAGTGGCTGATAGTGCATCCTATCTGGCAAAGCGCAATCATCAACGTTCTAGTAGGTCTATCACTCCTACTGCTGGGTGGGTATTGGAAGGTCATTGTCGCCTTCTCAAGGATACCTCCGCAGCGTCTCGGCACGTGGATGCGAAAGGCAATGCTGAACGCAGCAGAATACAAGTTCTACGGACATCGCCGCGCAAACGAAGATTCACGCTATGCGATGTTTAGGATTTTGGTTTTGTTGTGGTACTCCATAGTGCCGGTTGTCGTGATGCTTTTCGGCCTTTTCGCAATTTCGGTTGCTCTACTTGTCCCTCGATCTTCGCCTCACCCGGAACTGCACTCGGCGGGATTGCTTCGCAGTCTCCTGCTGCTTTGGGCCTCGATCCCAATGGCAGCATTCCTCTTTTACAGTTTCAAACTACTTTGGTTCGCTTGGGATTACGCTCACTCTAAGGAATGCCAAGACAGGCAACTGAAGAGGATCAACGAGATTAGGGCCAAACTAGGTCTGAGTCCAAAGGCGGTTGAAATCGGGGTCGATGAGCCAATCGAGTCTCCCCGCGACACACCCATGTTTTCACAAGGTATGCGTATTGAGTCTCCAAAGTATGGTGAAGGCACCATATTGCGCTCGGAAATGGCTGATGGTTTCGAAAAAGTGACGGTTCAATTCAGTCTGTACGGAATAAAGAAGATGGCTGCGAACTTTGCGCACCTCAAGAAATTATAGGCAGGCTTCGTGATTAGCTGTCCGCCCTTGTCCACCCATGTTTAGGAAAATAACAGACTTGCATCTACTCCAAAGATGCGCTAATGTCTCTCAAGCGCAGTCGCGCATCGCACCAATGGAACGCCCTCGCAGTCGCGAGCGGGTCTAGCCAGTCGGCCAAACCTGAATCAATTGATACCCATCTTGATTCGAGGTTAGACCCATGCCTACGCAAATCGCAGACATTATCGTTCCGGCGGAATTCACCGCATACATCGTCGAAAACTCGCTCGTATCGAGCGCACTGTTTCAGTCAGGCGTAGCCGTTCCAAACGGAATCATGGCAGCGCAGCTTCAGGCCGGAGCGGAGTTTTTCACCGTTCCATTCTGGAAAGACTTGCCTGACACCGAAGCAAACCTGTCAAGCGACGATCCAACAGTCAATAGCACTCCGCTCAAGGTGAGTGCTCTACAGCAGATCGTTCGCAAATCATTCGTCAATCAGTCCTGGGCTCAGATGGATTTAGCGAGCGAACTGAGTGGCAGTGATGCACTCGCACGAATTCAGAATCGAGTGCTCGCGTATTGGGAACGCCAGTGGGAGAAGCGGTTGATTGCATCGCTGCTTGGCGTGCTCTATTCAAACGTGGCCAACAACTCGGCAGACATGGTGATTGACATCTCAGGCGCATCGGGAGCGTCGGAAGCGGGCTGGGTCTCGCAATCGCGAAATGGATTGCCGATCTGCATCACGCGGACTTGTTCGTTGACAGCGAGGAGCAAAAAGGGGCCACCTTCCGCGTGGTGTTTCCGCAAGGCAACACATAGTTCTTGTCCTGCCTACCTTCAACGACCTTTAAACGACGCATTTCGAGTCGGCCCGACGGCCAGTTCTTTTCCGTGGAAGGGCGTTCGAGTTGGGATCTCAGCGCTGGGTGCTTTCTGGTCTTCCCCCATAGGGTCTGGTCTGCCCCAGAAGGCATAGGTCTAGCGATGCCAACAGGTACGGCGTAAAATTTCGGCATGGCAAATGAGGCGCTATTGATCCGACGCATGAAAAAGCGATCTGAAGGGTGGGGATGCAGTGCTTGCGGGTGGGCGCACCCGGATCCTGGGATGATCGCCGATGGATTCAAGCCACGAGAAGACTTGGAGGCGGCGTTCCATCTTCATGAATGTGAGCACGACCCAATGCGCAAGAGACCGACCTCTGAGGACGTTAATTAGTTAGGTTGCTGCACGGGTCGTCATGGAAGTTTCGGAGGAATTGGGTTTCAGTGTTCTCCCAGTCCATTGGAGTACGCCGACACGATCATCCGTAATCCCGGCTTTTACTTAGGCGTTCCATCTTGCAGGTCGAGCGACAGTAGATCACCGCCAACTTCCGGGCTCGCCGAAAATGCTAAGTGTCGCCGATCGGGCGAAACGGCAAACCCTCGGCCGAGTCCCGGCACAGCTTGGTCCACGGTAGCAGGATATTGGTGGTGATGGACTATCGGGTTTCATTCTCAGTAAGACGTAGGCCCTCTGGAACAAAATCGCTGCTCAGCAGCTTTTCATTGTTCGTTAGATAGTAGGTTGGAATCGCCGGGTACTGTTCCTCTACAAGTTGTAGTGTACGGAAGTCAAAACTTTGTACTTCAGCGCGGTCTACCATCCGATTTCTCACGATGGCTCCACAAAGCGCGTCCACAAAGGCCTGCGGACCCACTGTGTGATTCTTGTAGAGATCCTCTGGAGCATTCTTGTCCTGTGTGCCGGCAACCGCCTCGGGCAGGCGATCGGGCAGGATCTTGGTCTCCAGATTGAACCGTATTCTGTCTCCGGTCGCGGCACGCTCTGCTGCATGCGGAGTGTTCTTTCCCGGACCGCTCCGATAGTAGCTGGCGTAGAACCGGGTGAATCGAAACAGTTGTTCAACATTGGTTGGCGCATACGGACTTGGCATCTTCTCTTGCTTGGCAAACGCCACCGCGACCGGCGACAGGGCCAGATCGTTTTTCTGGTCCGGTCCGAAATGCAATTTGTCGCAGACGAAGCTCCTCTGAGCATCGGTCATTGAAATGTCCCGGATGTAGACCCGGTTCTCCATCGTGTAAGTTGTTCCATCGCTTCGCCGACAACTCTCGGGATTCAAGAACTGGTCGTGCCATATCAGCGAAACCTTGTCGGTGGTTACGCCGGTATCGGTCTCAAGCGTAGTCGCACCCTGGTCCATGCCGCTCTCAAACGAGGGCAGGGTATTTTCCGGTCTCAACCCTCTTCCCCCTCGGTGAGCGGCCACATCAAACCCTTCCAACCCCTTACCTGCCGCGCGTTCCTCGGCCACCACTTTCTGAAGCAGGTCGGGACGATCCGAGATGATGCCGTCGACGCCCAGCGCAATCAACGCGCGCATTTTCTCGGGGTCATTTGTTGTCCAAGGCACTACTCTGAATCCTGCGGCGTGGAGCGCATCTACATGCACAGGCGCATCCGCGCCCAGTACTGAGCTGTCTACCGGAGAAAGTACGGGGATGTTCTTCGCCTTATGCGAGGTGGTGTGCTCGCGCGCCCGTCGCATGAGTGTCAGAAACGCGTCCGTGGCCTGCTGTGCCATACTTCTTCCCAATGCCAGGGTGACGATGAGGAACATTAGAACTCTAGATATTCGTTTCATAGCAACAATATGCACGATGCATCATGAACACATCGTTGCAAACTCGGGAAATCGAAGAATAAAGTAGCAGGTGGCAGCCCTATGGAGGAACCTCAGTCATTGAGGCGATGGGATGCGCAGAATTAACCAAAGTGAAACTATTGTGCGTTAGGCTTCTGTCATCATGCGCCTTCTTCCGTGCCGTCTTTTATGTGGAATTCCTATGCTTGCAGTCCTCGGTACTGCGCAACCTCCCTCCCCACAGGTTCCGCAGAAGCACAATGTGATCATCTTTGTGGCGGATGGGCTGCGGCGCGGGTCGGTAAACGCGCAGGACATGCCGACATTTCTCAATATTCGCACATCCGGTGTGGATTTCCAGAATAGCCACGCAGTCTTTCCGACATTCACCACCGCGAACGCCTCCGTAATCGCCACCGGACATGGATTGGGCGATACGGGCGACTATAGCAACACTCTCTACCCGGGGACCTGGTTGGCAAAGCCGGATGTCACCGCAACGGACGGTTCAATCACTCCATTCTTGGAGAGCGACGAACTGTTGGCCAATATGAACGCGGCGTTTGGCGGGAACTATCTTGGGGAACGGACGCTGCTGTCGGTCGCACGTGAAAATGGCTTCAATGTCGCCTCGGTAGGGAAAGTTGGGCCAACCGCCATTCAACAGAATGAGGCTGTCACGTGGAACCAGCTCGGATTCTTAGGGGGCAACGGCACGATCATCGTGGATGATTCCACTGGACAGCCAGGCGGGTTGCTGCTGCCGAGCGAGATCGTACAGGCACTCCGTGACGCAAAGTTGCCCGAGGAGGCTCCATTACGAACCAACGGCTACGCTGACACCTCTCCCTGGAACAACGGATTCTCAGGAGATGCCCAGATCGCTGGAACTCAGGACGCAAATCGCGTACAGCAGAGATGGTTTGCCGACGTTACGACGCAAGTGCTGTTGCCGAAGTTTACAGCCGGCACGAAACCGTTCGTTCTCGTGTTCTGGTCGCGTGATCCAGATGGCTCGCAGCACAATGAGGGCGACAGCTTGCAAAATCTCGCTCCTGGAATCAACGGGGATACGGTGAAGCGCGGTCTTCAGAACGCCGATATGTGTTTGAAGCAGATACTGGGTTTTCTGGACGCTCACCCAGCAGTCAAGGCGAACACGGATCTCCTCATAACATCCGACCATGGTTTTGCAACGATTAGCCGGCGAGAGATTGCCGACGACGGCACGCAGAGTTCAGAGCCCTCTGCTGTGCTGGATTATGAGTTAGCCGGAAAGGAGAAGCCCGAGCCTAAAGGAACACTCCCGACAGGGTTTCTAGCGGTGGATATTGGAATTTGGGAACATCTTCGGGTATTCGATCCGGCGGTCCGCGCCACGGTTGGTTCGTCTGCGTATCTCGAAGTGGTCTTGGGTGGCGAAAAGTCTCAGCACCCATCCACAGGCAGCGCGCTGCTGGGTGAAACCGTAAAGCATGTTGATGGATCAGACGCGACCCTGATCGTCGCTGCGAACGGTGGCTCCGACCTTCTGTATGTGCCTAGCAACAATGTCGATGTAGTGCACAAAACGATCGGTGTCCTGACGCAGCTTGATTACGTTGGAGGCAT
This sequence comes from Granulicella sp., assembly GCA_003133205.1. The sequence goes on from PKWK01000384.1 coordinate 6,126, forward strand.
CTTCGTCGATGACAGGTTCTGCCCTGTGCCAACCGACTGCGCCGGTGCGCTGCCATTGAGTTCGATTGGGTTGACAGGGCACAGTTCCGTGCCAAGGCCGGCCATCGTAGTGACTTACAAAGTTTTCTACCAAAGCCCCGGCGATCTACAAAGTGCGATACAAGTGTCAGATACTACGCTTCAGGAAGGGCAAGGAATGCACGGTGGATTCGGTCGCGACCAGACCTTCAATAATATGGCTGCGATAGGGCCCGACTTCAAAACGGGATTCATTGACGAGTCTCCGACGGGCAACATTGATATTGTTCCTACCCTTGCGCATATCCTCGGTCTGCAGATGCCATCGATTGGCAGTATCCGGGGTCGTGTTCTCGAGGAGGCTCTTGCAGGAGGCAAGGGATCCGATGCCTACACGCGAAAGGTCATCGCGTCCACCCCGAGCCCAAATGGTGTGAGTACCTTGCTGGAATATCAGGAACTCAAAGGGACTCGCTACTTTGATTCCGCCTGCCTGGTGCAAGGCGACACGGCCAAGCACTGCCATTGAAGAAAGATGCCAATACAGTTGGTGGCGCACGACACAATGCGGCTGACCGCAGCTTGCGCTTCCACCGCCCGCTCGGAATCGAGAATCTTGCACAGAAGTCGCAGTCTTATAGCCAATTGTTCACGACGCGTTGATCGAACTGTCATGCTCGGCGCGGTATTTTCGTACGCATGCGAGCCAACCATGCTTCCTCCACCCTCAGGCGTCTGACTGCATTTGTGTTCTTCATTCTTGCGACCCAGCTCCACGCTCAGTACGAGAATGGCAGCCTGATTGGCACCATCCGCGACTCAAGCGGCGCACCCATCGTCGGCGCCTCGGTGAAGATCGCCAACGATGACACCGCCAGCGTCTCCCAGACCCGGACCAACGGCTCCGGCGACTACGAAGTCCCATCGCTGCACGTCGGCGTCTATAGCATTACCGCCAGCGCTCCCAGCTTCTCCGACGCCGTAGCGCAGGGCATCACCATCTCGGTCGGCAATCGCCAGCGTATCGACCTGATCCTGAAGGTGGGTTCCACCGAAAGCACCGTCGAAGTAACCGGCGTTGCCATGCAGCTCGAGACCGAGACCAGCGAACGTGGGCAGAACATCACGAACTACCAGAGCGAGGCTCTCCCGCTCGTCAGCCGCAACTACTCCGATCTGCTTGCGCTCATCCCGGGTTCGCGCCAGGCACCGACCGCTGCGACCACCAGTTCCATCAGCTCGCTGGTACGCGCGGGAGCTTACAACGTCAACGGCCAGCGCAGCATATTCAATAACTTCCTCCTCGACGGCCTCGATAACAACGCGTATGGCGAAAGCAACCAGGGCTTCGACAATCAGATCATCGCCGTCCCGCCAGACTCGGTCGCGCAGTTCCAGGTGGTCACCAACAACGAAAGTGCCGAGTACGGCCGTGCCTCCGGAGCTACGATCAACGTCGCCTCGCAGAGGGGGACCAATAACGTCCATGCAACGTTGTATGAATTCATCCGCAACACCGACCTCAACGCCGAAGGCTTCTTTCACCCCACCGTCATCGGCACCAACGGTCCGGTCCCCTTCCAGAAGCCCACGCTGAACCGCAATCAGTATGGCTTCAACGTCGGCGGTCCGATTATCAAAAACAGGCTCTTCTTCTTCCTCGACTACGAAGGGTTTCGCCAGACGCTCAAGCCGCTCTATGTGCTCACTGTCCCTACTCAAAATGAACTCAACGGGATCCTCGCCGTCGACGTGGTCAACCCGCTGACCGGTGCATTGACACCGAGAGGCACCCCAGTCACGGGAATCAACCCCATCTCGGCGCAGGTTGTGAGCTATTTCAAGCAGATCAAAGGGCTTCCAGTCAGCGGCTCCGCGACAACCGGACAGGCCGCCAGCGACTATTCCGTCCAAATCCCCTTTACGGACCACGCGGACAAGGGCGACCTGCGTTTCGACTGGCAGATCAACCCCTCCAGTTCCGCGTTTCTGCGCGTCAGCGACCGCAAGGAAAATGGAGTGAACTTCCCGACAATTCCAATCCCTCTCGACGGTCAGACCAACGGCAGGATCCGCATTCTCGACCAACAGATCGCCCTAGGCTATACACAACTGTTTGGCGGCAACAAGGTGCTTGATGCCCGTCTCGGACTCGACCGCACCAAGGCCGGCAAGTACAACCTCTCCATCGGGGACAAGTCGTTTACCTTCCCCGGCCTGCCTTTCGATCCAATCGTGGCGGGCGGGCTTCCTTCCATCGGTCTGTCAGGTGGTTTCACCGGCTTCGGCCGCCAGAGTACCAACCCGCAGTGGCAAAACCCCGCTCTCATCGATCCCAAGGTCAACTTCACCTGGGTCAAAGGTCAGCACTCCCTGAAGTTCGGCTATGAGTACGAGCACATCTGGATGGCCGTGGAAGACAACAATCCGCTCTACGGCTCGTTCACCTTCAGCGGAGGTTACAGTCGCTGCAGCCTGGCTAATGACGCAAACTGCAGTAACCCCACTACCACTGTTGCGGACAACTATTGGGCCGACTTCCTCTTCGGCACCACCAGCGCATACTCACTTGCTAACGAGTTTGTCGCTCACCTCCTGCAGAGCGATCAAAGTGTCTACGCCCAGGATGACTGGAAGGTCCTTCCGAATCTCACACTGAACATCGGCCTACGTTGGGAGTACGGATCGCCCTACGGCGAACTCCACAATAATGTGTCGAACTTCGATCCCACCACGCAGACTGTTCTGACCACCACTCCCGGAGCGGTCAAGACCTCCTACGTCACCCCTTACTCCGGTAGCGGAGTCTACCGTAGCACCCTGGTCAACCCAGACCTTACCGACTTCGGTCCACGTCTCGGCTTTGCTTACTCGCCTGATGGAAAGACTGCCGTTCGCGGCGGATTCGGCATCAGCTACTCGCACTACACCCGCGCAGGGTCGGGAGATATCCTGCCGATCAACGCTCCTCAAGCGCAGTTCACCACAGTCACACAGTCGGCGCCAACTACGACCAACCACTGTAGCCCGCTGCCGGCTCAGATCATCGCGGTTGGGGCCACGACTCCAAGCTGCTACGCCACCATCGATCAGGGCTACCCCTCGGGCCTGGCTACGACGTTCAATCCGTTCACCGACAACATCACCTACATCCCGAAGAACAACAAAGCCAGCTACGTCGAAAGTTACTTCTTGAGCGTCCAGCGCCAACTCGCCAAGAACACCCTGCTCGACATTGCCTACGTCGGAAGCCACGGAGTGAAGCTGGAGGGCTTTCTGAATGCCAACCAGAAAAATCCATCGCTCGGATTCGCACGCCCCTATGCCAACTGGCCCACTGACATCACCGAGGCGCTCAACGAGTTCCACTCCCACTTCGATTCGCTCCAGGTAAAGTACGAACAGCGTTTCGTCGGCGGCCTTACTCTGTTGAACTCCTTTACGTGGGAGCACTCACTCGACAACGCGAGCGCCTCGCTTGAAGGCAACTCGCCCTCGCCGCAGGATGGCAACAACATCAAGGCCGACTATGCCCAGTCGGACTACAACCTGCCGCTCGCCAACATCACCAGCCTAGTCTACGAATTGCCCTTCGGCCACGGCCGCCAGTTCATGTCCACCACCAATGGTCTCGTCGATGGTGCCATCGGCGGCTGGCAGCTCAGCCTCATCAACACCATGCAATCCGGCACACCCTTCAACGTCACCTATGGCCCCGGCGCCTCCAACCAGGTGTCGCCGCAGATCTCCGCAACCTATCGCGGTGCCAATGAATACCGCCCCAACATCATCCCCGGCGTACCGAAGATCCTCAATACCCAGATAGCGTCCACCGGCTACATCCAGTACACCAATCCCGCGGCCTTCGCTCTTCCGGCCAGCGCCGCAGGGCTCAGCCCCTTCGGTAACGTTTCGCGCAATCCGCTGCGAAATACTCCGTTCTACCAGACCGACCTCTCTCTCAACAAGAAATTCTCAACGCCGGTCGAAGGCCTGAAGGTGGAGTTTCGCACAGAGTTCTACAACATCCTGAATCACACCAACCTGTACCTCCCCGGCAGCATCGGCGGCACCAATGGCACCACGGCAAGCACAGGCGGCCAGATCACCAGCACGTTCGAACCGCGCATCATCCAGTTTGGCCTCAAGATCCTCTATTAAAACCAATCAACTGGCCCACCCTGCATATGTGACCTTCGATGCTGAAGGTTCGCCTAACATGCTTATTCTAAACGCTTTAAGTCAGGTTTGTAGTAGGCGGTGGCCTACCGCACTTAGAAATTGACTTGGACGGTATCGCCGGATCGGCGCTACGTTGTAACGGTGAACGCCGGATACGGGACACTTCCTACGCTATCGAGGATCGGCAGCGAATTGAGCGTGCGTGGCATCTCCGGGCCACTTGGAAGCGGTATCAACCGCCGCTGATTCTTGTTGCGCCCGTGCGCCGGCGACTCAAGTGAACTAACCTGCGGCCTTGGCCTGGATCTTCTGGGTGGCTGGCGGTGCATAATGTGGCTCGACTTGGCGGGTTTGCAAATTTCATGGTTGATGGCTGACAATCTCGCGTGGCTTGTCCGACCACTTCAGGCGTTCTGAAGAGTTGGGCGGGGCACTCCGCGGAGGCGATGGACTGTTCATCGTGCGGAATTGAATCAGATATTTGGGGTGCCCGCCGCTATGCGATTTCTGCGTCTACTGTCCTGCTTCGTTGTGTTCACGAGCGTTCTGTTGGTCACGCCAGCGCGTGCCCAGGATCCGTCCTTACAGAAGACCGGGACAACGGCCGCGTCTAAAGAACCTGGGCTGTTGTTCTACCTCTCCGGCGACCATGGCTTCAACGCCGATTACGCGGCCGGGGGAGTGCCGGCGCCCAACTATCTTTCGGATGTGAAGATTCTCCCCGGCGGGGCGAAGGGGTCCTACCTGCAGTGCGGCAATAACCAGTTGCTTTCGTATTGGGCGCCGGGGAATATCTATGCGCAGCGTGGGACACTTTCGTTCTACTGGCGGTCGCGCGATCCGGTGGACGAGACCGCTTTTCCTATCTTCCGTGTGGGCTACGCAGACCATTCCAGTTGGGACCAGGTGTGGTTGCGCATCGATTACAACGGCCATGGGTTCGATGCTTTTGTGACCGATGTGAATCTCGGGCGCACGCGCGTTTCTTACGACATGCCGAAGTTTCCCAAGCCCGATCAGTGGGTGCATCTGACGCTGACGTGGGATGAGACTACGGGCATTCGCTTTTATGTCAACGACAAGATGGTGGCCGAAAAGGCTGCTACGGGCATGTTCGATGCGGGGCTGGATAAGTTCGGGCCGCACTCGCGCATCATTGGGCCTACCGGCGTGGAAAGCAGCTACAGCTATAACCGCGCCGGAGACATTGACGAGTTGCGTATCTATGATCGAGCGCTCTCGGACGACAACGTAGCTTCGCTGGCAAAGGGCGAAGTGCCGCAGAATATTCCCGCTATCACCCGCAGCTTTGCGAATGCCGATACGCAGAAGGAGTGGTGGTTCCATTACGGCTGGAATCGGCCCGGCGATATTCCTACGCCGCTGACGTCAGCTTCGACCGTCGTTCGCAAGGTTCAGATTAATGATGCTTACGATATTGGGCGCTGGTGGTGGAGGGGAAATGACGGAATACGCGAAACCACGTGGCCGGGCGTTTACAACCGTTCGCGTTTGCCAGGGCGCTTCGATTATTTTCAATTGCCCGATTGGGACTGCTATGCGATCTCGGGCAAGACCGTTACGTTCATTCTGCCGAACGAGCCCTGGAATCATCTTGAGTTCAATGGCGGCGCGTTTGGCAAGATGGACTTGCTGACACCGGATGTGTCGGAGGATGCGGTTCGCAGGGCAGGGCTTGATGGAAAGATGCTGCTGGGGAAGACCTTGTTTGACAGACCGAGCGGGCAGGAGACGACCTCCCACGATATTGCTGCGCCGGTGACCGGTGGCAAGTTGCGCTTCACGAACGTGGAGCAGGAGACGCCGATCGGGGAGTTTGCCGCTTACTATGTGCATCCGGGCAATGCGCCGGAAGGGATCGTTCAGTTGAGGTACAGGCTGACGGCGAGTGGCTCTCCGAATGACAATCCGAGCCTGCAGGAGTTGACCAGCTTTATTCACGATCGCTATCCGGCGGACGAACGCTCGGTGGTTGTAGGCATGCCCGGCGGTGGTGGCGGCGGCGGTGGCGGCAGACGCGCGGGGGCACGAACCAGGGCATCCGGCGGCACCGATGCCTCTGGGGGGCTTCCGATTGTGCACGTGCTGATTCCTGCGGATTTCCGTGGACTGTCGGCGACTACGACTCATGTTCCTTCGTACACGTGGGACGACATTGACGCGGGTCTCGACGGCATCGCCATTGATCTGCCCGCGTTGAATGTGAAGCCGACACACGGCGACTACGTGCCGATGAATATCGAGGTGCGGGATCCGCTGTGGCCGATGCGCGACATGCTGAACTTTACCTTCTCGGTGAAGCCGGGGGAGCCGCATACTTTGTGGCTGGATACTCGCGACCGGATTTTGCCGAATGATAAGAGCCTCCTGATCACGATCGCGTCTGCGAGTCCGGAGTTCAATGCGAGTGCGCTTGAGGGGGCGGCGGTGCGGCTGATCTTCAAGCCGTATAAGGACGCTGTTGCGGAACACGTCGCCGACCGGCTGACTCAGGTGCGCGACAACTTCTCCAACATGACGGAGGAGCACGTCAACACGAAGCATCTGAATACGTACAACCGTTTTTATGCCGACATTACGGACCTGCTGCGTGTGGATCCGTTGAATGATCTTGGGCGGAAGTACTGGCATGAATGGAATCCGGAGACAGCGGAGCCCGCGTACACTCCGCCGAAGGTGCCGGAGGGCGTGCCTGCGTGGGCCCATCTCCAGGCAAAGGATATGGACTACTTCAAACGCATCGCCGACTTCTACATCGACAAGCGTCAGGCGTGGGACGGGGAGTTTGGCGGCGGGCTGGGCGACGATAGCGACTTCACAAATCTGTTTCCGTCTGTGGCCATGATGGGCGTGGAGCCGGAGAAGTTGAAGACGTCGCTCTCGCGAGAACTCGAAGCGATGTACGAGAACAAGATGTGGACCAACGGACTGGCAACGGGTCAGTTTGATGAGTTGCATGCGTATGAGGACGGGCTGAATGTCCTCGGCCAGTCGATGATGATGGACTTCGGTAATCCGAAGGATATCGAGCTCGCAATGGTGACGGCCAAGCGGCTGGAGTGGTTGACCGGAGTGAACGCGGCGGGGCATCGCCATGTGCAGTCTGCGTACTACAGCGGCGCGAAGATGGCGACGGGCGGGGTGTGGGGTTGGACGAAGGCTCGATCGTACATGGTGTTTCAGCCGGCGCTTGACCTTGTTCTGTTCAACGGCGCGCCGGAGACACGCAAGATGGTGCTGGAGACAGTCGATGGCATGCTGGCGCATCGTAAGCAGGAAGCGGATGGCAGGTATGTGACACGGACGGACATCAACTTCAAGACCGACGAGGATCTGCCTGGCGGCGACGCGACGCCGGACTTCATGTTCTGGGCAGCATATCGCTGGACCGGCGATAAGAAGTATGTGCTGCCGTTTATGGATGCGGGGCAGTCATCGCTGCCGAATATTAATTCCGACGCGCTCGACATACTGGGGCTCCGCGATACGTGGGGCAAGCAGGAAATTGCTGCTGCTGCGGCGCCACCTCCACCGGGTGAGGTTGAGACGGTATCGCACTCGACGGCCGGATCTGCCGAAACATTCGCGTGGCAGGTTACGGGGGACACGAGGTACCTCAATCGACTCTACGGGCAGCAGTTGGAGGACGAGTCGAACCGGGAGTGGATCAATACCGAGGGTAGCCTGTGGATTGATCGCGTGACTGATTCCGCGGGGCCGATGTTCGTCAACACTGAGCTGCAGCGCGCACGCTTTGGCGGAGTCGCGCTGATTCGTAACCATATCTATCCGGGAAATGCTGTTAGTTGGCGATTTGTTGCGCCGGCGAAGGCGACCAGCCTTGGCATCCTGATTCCGGAGGCGACGCCGGAGCATTTGAAGATCATCGTGTACAACCTGGATGCCGTTCCAGTGAAGACGCAGATGACGGGATGGGAGGTTGATCCGGGGAAATGGGAGATCACGCAGGGTGTTCAGGGGCCGGCGAAGGATGCGGCAGTTATCGGCGTGAAGAAGTGGAGTGCGGAGTTTGAGCGCAGCCGCGATCTCACGCTGACGTTTGCGCCGCATGCGACTACGGTGATCGAAATGAACCTGGTGAGCAAGGGCGTGCCGTACTGGTCGAGGCCCGACCTGGGTATCGGTGCCGATGATGTGAAGGTGGAAGGCAATCACCTGAACGTCACGGTGCATAGTCTTGGTGCGGTCGATGCGCCGGCAGCGAAGGTGGTGCTGCGCGATCGCGCCGGCAAGGTGGTGGCGACGGCGGAGGCGGCGCCGCTGAAGGCGCCTCTCGACCTGTTGCCCAAGACGGAGGATGTTTCGCTTTCGATTCCGGCGCATGCAGATTGGAAGGGTGGAAGCGTTACCATTGAGATGAGCGGTGATCTGCCAGAGATTACGCAGATGAACAACCGAGTTCAGTTCTAAGGTCGGAATACACAGAGCAAGGAGTATCCATGTCGTCGAATGCAATTGAAGTCATCCCTTCGAATCAAGAGGAGATGTCCACGCCTGAACCGGGATTGCGCCGCCAGGTGATGTCGTACAGCCCCGCGATGATGCTGGTGCGGCACACGATGAAGAAGGGGTGGGTGGGAGCTCGCCACAGTCATCCGCATGAGCAGATGGTGTACATCGTCAGCGGGCGCATTCGGTTCGAGTATCCCGGCGAGACGTTTGAAGTGGGCGCGGGCGACTGCTTCTTGGTTCCCGGTAACGTCGAACACCAGGCTTCCGCGCTGGAAGACTGTGAAGTGCTGGATATCTTTACGCCGATGCGCGAGGATTACGCGCGAGCATAGGGCGGCCTTCGCTGCTAGACGAACCCCAGATTTGCCGTCGGGAAGCTTGCGATATTCGGAAAGATCGTCGGCATCTGGGTTGGGCTGACGCCGAACCACGAGGCCAACGTCGCGGCATACTGCACACTTCCGCTGGTTGGAACCCAGCGCCCGTTGGTCCCTGAATCGTCCGGGCCATTCAACGCGAGCGTCGGGAAGGTTCCGTACATCTGGCCGCCCTTGACCGCGCCCCCCATCACGATGTGGTGGGAACCCCATGCGTGGTCGCTGCCGGTGTTTGAGTTCGGTTGGAAGGTGCGGCTGAAGTCCGACATGGTGAATGAGGTGACGCTGTTCTGCACGCCCATCTCCACTGTTGCGGCGTAGAACGCCGATAGCGCGGGGCTGAGGCTCGCGAGCAACGCATTTTGCAGAGCCAGTTGGTTGGAGTGGGTATCGAAGTTTCCGACTCCGCAGAAGAATATTTGCCTCGACACTCCCAGTGCTGCTCTGACCTGAATGATCTGTGCGATCTGTTGCAGTTGCGAACCGAACGTACTGGTTGGAAAGACGGTCTTTAGCGACGACACCGATTGCACTGCTGCGCTGAGCGTTTTTGCATACGAGTACGCGTTGCTGGTGATGGAATTGTCTGCATGCACCAGAGTCAATCCCGAGTCGAACGTGAGTAGCGCCTGTGCTGTTGCCAGTTGCGCTCCGCACTCGGTGGTGCCCTCCGAGCATTGGGCACCGCCTAGGTTTCCTGGGCTTACGCTGACCGGTGTGCTGGCGTTGCCGTTGCAGAATAGGGTGTCTCCGGCGACGGACGTGATCATTGGAACTGAGGCTCCGCTGTTATATGCGGCGGTCAACTGATCCGCGATGCGTCCGGCCCAGCCTGTTGAGGTCGCGCCGCTTTGTGCGGCATTCTGCCACTCGAGTTGCTGGTCTGGATGGGAGAAGAGGTTCGTTGGTAGACCGGTGCCGGCCTTGTACTGTGCCTTCGTCGTCGGCTCGATGAGAGTTCCGACGTTGACCACGAACGCTGCGTTCTTGTTGTCGAAGAGGGTCTGAATATCCGGCAGATTCGGGTTCAGCGCGAAGTTCGGCATAGCACTAAGCTGCAACAACTGGCTCTGCGGAATCGCCAGCGGCCCACGGACGGTCGAGTAGTTGGTGTATCCCGCCGTATCAACCGGGATAAGCGTGTTGTTGGCGTCGTTTCCGCCAAACAGAAACACGCATACCAGAGCTTTGTAGTCCGTTGTCCCTTGCGCGAGAGCATTCAATGCGCCGAAGGGTCGCAGCGCCGCGGCATTTCCCGCAGCGGCCAGAGACGCATACTTGATAAAGGTCCGACGATTCACACCCATCGCATCACCCAGCCTTTCGTTTACAACTAAGAACGAATCACAACGATTGCCTTTAGTGCTCTACCTTGTAATGCGAGCTGGTAATCACGAGATACGTTGCCACCCTGACCCGTTCGGGAATATTACTCAGCGTTGCCACATGGTTGATGATGTCTGTCTGCATCTGCGCCGGCATTTGCCCATGCATGAAGATGTTTCCAAGCGCGTTTACCAGGTTGGTGCTATCGGTGGTTGCGTTGCCGGTTGCCGACGCCATGATGCCCAACGCGCTCGTCGCACTCAGGTCCACACTGAAGTCGCTGATGCGGTTGTAGACGATGTTGTCAGCGAGCGTCAGGCGCAGGATTGAGGACGCCGTGTTCTCGATGCTGAACTCCGGCGCATTCGTGGTGCTCCCGGGAATCACGTAGTTTGGCGGAAAGAAGTTGAAGACGGAGCCTGACGCATACGGCTTCTCGCTGAGCAGGGTCGAGTAGTTTCCGAGAGTGTAGTAGTACTCCGGC
>PKWK01000359.1 GCA_003133205.1 Granulicella sp.
CATCGGGATCATGAACATCATGTTGGTCTCGGTAACCGAAAGGACGCGCGAGATCGGCCTGCGGCTGGCCGTGGGCGCCAAGACGCGCGACATCCTCTCGCAGTTCCTGGTGGAAGCGGTAACGCTCTCGTTGCTGGGTGGAATTATCGGGATCGTAGTTGGGCTGACGGCTTCGTTGCTGATCTCGCACTTCGCCCAATGGTCGACGCAGGTCAGCCCGCTGTCGGTGCTGATGGCGTTTGTCTTCTCCGCGCTGGTGGGAGTGTTCTTTGGTTACTACCCAGCACGCAAGGCAGCGTTCCTGGATCCGATTGAGGCTCTCAGGTACGAATGAAGTTGGGAATACGCTAACGCGTAGTGAAACTGCATGGCGAAGGCGTTGATGGCGAGGACCCCTGTCGATCAGTTTACGCTTGACGGATTCGTCAGCGTAGACTGAGCTTAGACGCTCGGCGTCGGAAGCCGTAGCATTATCTGGTGATATCGGAAGCTATCCTGCCGGCCTCTCATAACGCGCCTCACTGGCTATCGGCGTGGTGGGCGCACCGGGTCCCTCATCCAATGAGGCCGGCGTCGGGGTGTAGGCGTGCTTCCGCTCGACCTCCTCTTTGATGGTGCACAGGGCATGATTCCACACCACGTCGTGCACGAATCCCGGAAACAACACCCTGGCAACTCCCCACAGAACCCTACCCGCAAAACCGTGGCCTTTTTTGTAGTCGAATGCGGCGTAAATGGACAGCCTGCTGTTTCCGTCCTTGGTCGGTGCGACATTGAAGATGAGTTTGCCGTGGTCCGCAAGCCGCCCGTCGAGCTGGTATAGCAAGGTCTCCAAGCCGACCCTCTTGGTCAAGCGCAGCTCTGCACCGAATCCGGCGAGCGGTACCCTGTATCGAATCACCGATCCGACCTCGTTGGACTCCCCCTGGATCCGCCGAACCTCCACGAATCGCAGGTCGAGGAACCGCGCATCGGGGTGGCCGAACCTGGCCAACTCGTCCATGATCTCTTGCTCGGAGCGCCGGATCTTGATCACGTACATCCGTTCGAAGTCGGGCGTGACACCGAGTTCCATCCCCAGGCTCAACGATAGGCGCCACTTCAGCGCTTCGCGCTTCTCTTTCAGGACCACCGTCGGGTATCGTCCGTACTCCCCCCATTTCAGACCGAAGAGCGATTCGAACGCCACGTTCCTCAGCGTGACCGCCGCACCCACGAGAATGGATCGCAGAATGCCGTAGCCGCACATTTCCCGCAACACTTCCCGATAGTCGGCCGTCCCGCTGGCGATCTTCCATAACACGGCGCTCAGGGGCCGGCTGCCCTCGTCTCGCACCTTGCACTCGGTGGCATACGCTTGGTAGGTGATGCGGCCGAGCACCGGCCTGGTGAACGCCACCCGGCTCAGGCCAAATACCATCCGCCCGAAGCGATTGTCTACCGCCAGCCACTGGATGGCCTTCCCGTATCCTTTCGCCAGAGCCTGCCGGTCGATTCCGTCCTGGAGCACGGTCTGCGCCAGTCGGCTCGCCGTCACGTGGGCCGAGAACAAACCGTCTTTGTTCAACCGCGACCCGGCCGCGTCGCCGATGATGGCGAACCGGTCGCCAAAGGGGGATCTGGCGGTGGTCACGGTCATTCTCGGAGCACAGGCACAGGCGAGGGGAGCCGCCTCGATGCCTGGCAGGATGCGCTCGATCTGAGGCAGCGTCAGAAAATCGTGGAGGATCTGCCGGCTGTCTCGCGGCAGGACCGTCTCGTCGATACACTTGCCGAGCATGGCGACGGTCAGAAACCTGCCCTTGGGAACCAGAGCGGTATGTTCCAAAGCGAGGTGTTTCGAGCCGTACTCGATGAAGTATATCTCCCGGTGCAGATTGTGTTCGAGATAATCCTCGCCTACGTCGAGCTCGAAAATGAAGGCCTTTCGGGACCTGCCCGGAACGAACGCCGGATTCAACCGCTTGACGGAGTCGATCAGGGAATCGTCACGATAATCCAGGCTGCAGTGGGCATTGATTCCGGTAGCGATGGTCACGAAGCTGGCATCCAGCGGTACGCTCTCTCCGGATTTTGTTCTAACTGTCAGCCTGGGCAACCCGGACGCGCCATAGGCCATGGCCTCAACTTTGCCATACAGGATGTGCGCGCCTTCTTTGACCGCTTCACCCAGCAGAAACCCATCGAAGCCTGCGGGTCTCCCGCTCCACCTGCCGGGTAACGAGCCCCGGAATACGGAGTACGTCCGCATATCTTTGGGAACTCGCAGCCGGAAGTTCTTCCATTGGCCTTGTATCCAGACGTAGTCGAAGCGCCCCTGGACGATCTCGTCGGGAACGCTGAGGCGTTGCTCCTCGAGTACCTTGTCCAATCTCGGTGAGATGACGCCCGCGCAGAAGCTGCATCCCCTGCACTCAAGGGCGGCGGCGCCCATGTCGATCGGACCACGCTTCTCAACGATGACGACGTCGATGCGTCGATTGAGACGCCGGGCTTCCCGAAGGAGATGAATGGCAAAGAACGAACCGGCAGGTCCACCGCCGACGATGGCGACACGATCGCCGTCCAGGAGACTCGTTGATTGAATCGGAATTTTCATTTTGCTTTCCCGGGCATGAGAGAAGATACTCCACGTTTGCCCGGCTCGCAATCTTTTTTGCATTCGTTCCAACGGCAAAGCCCCCTTCCTGCCCCGCAGGTCCTCTGCCCAGGCCAAAAACCAAGATTTGCCCCATTTCGAAGCGATTTCTCGGACACCCCTCCCTCAACTCTCCCCCGTCGTCCAGATTGGTTTCGCTTTGCCGCCACACGCTATTATCCGCCTGGCACCGGCAGAGCCTCCATGCGCCGCAGCATGCTTGCGAACAGGCGCCGCGTCAGATGGCTCTCTGCCAACAACAGCCAGTAGTAGCGGGCATGCTTTACCAACCGGCCGCCGGTCTTCACCAGCCGCTGCTGCAAGCTGGTCAACGACCACGTTTCGATTCCCTTCGGCAGCACCAGCC
>PKWK01000019.1 GCA_003133205.1 Granulicella sp.
TACCGTAGAGAACTGTATTTATCCTAAAAGCAGCAGTTCCCCGGCAAAAGGGCGCAGGTTTGGAGGAGTTTTCGGGGTCGATGGGGGATGATTCTGGCCACGATATAGTCCAGCAGTGTCTTCCACCTGTCAGCTGTGGGAGACTGCTCCGCAACTCTTCTTACATGGCCTAGAGCCGCTCGGATATTGGCGATCAACAACATAAGGGCTGTCCTGGCAGCGTGCATCGTGGTCAGATAGAGCGTCGTCTGTCCCGCATGTTTGGTAGCCCTGCCTACGGCGGCCAGCTGCAACGCCCGGCTGGTAATGGCTTCCATCCTGGCTTCTGGCTTGGCCGCGCGGCAGTACCAGCTCCACCAGTTGTAAACCAACGCCACGGCACGAGCGCTGGTTTGGCAGCGCTCGATGTCCTGGGTGGTAAATCCGCCCCAACCCCACTGGTTCTTCAGCTCGTCGAAGCCGTTTTCGGCATCGGCCCAATCGCGGTATAACTGTGCCATGGCTTCCAGAGGATAACTACTGTTGGTCACCAGCACCGCATACTCCCACAGTTCCACATCCTGATCGGGAAGCAGTAACTCCATCTGGCCCTCGGCAGCCTTTCTGGCCAGAGCCACATCGGACTTAGCCGCGCGACGGAGGATCACTACCCGCCGCGACTTATCCCACCCGGCCAGCCGCAAGGTATCTTCCACGGCGCTCCAGCCCTGATCGCAAGGGCCGGGTGTCGTCCAGTCCTTGCGGGCGAACTGACGCATCAGCATCTTCTTTACGCCGCTGGTCTGGCGTAGCTTGAAAAGATAGGCTTGGCCGCGATTCTCCAACTCGTCGATAAACGGCTCGTTGCCAAAGCCGCAGTCGCCACGCACCAATGCGGGAAGTTGCCCTTTGTCCAAGCTATCCAGGACATCGCTCAGTCCAGGACGCGCGTGGGTGGCGCTGTGCTGCTTGCCGGGACAAACGACCACATCGAGAACCATCCGCAAGTTACTCACAAAGTAAGTGTGCAAGGCGTGGCTGGGGCGACCCGGCTTGTGTGGGTTATAGCTTATTTCCGCGCCGCTCTGCTTGCCGAAAAGAGTCTTGACGGTCGTATCGATGTNNCTGGCTCTCGTCCGCGCTCATCCGCGCCAGCGCCCTGCGTAGCGCATCCTCGCTGACGATCTTGCTCATGCCGAGTATCTGTGGACTGACTCCGTCGCTACGCAACGCCGTGATATGAGCGTAGCGATGGTGACCAGCGAGAATCGACAAGAACCAGGTGCCGAGAACGTCCCGCTTGTGGGGCGCGTTGCCGCTGCTGTAGGTCAGTGGGCAACTGCTCACCCAGGACTCGTACACCCCAGCCGTGGCAAGAAACTCCGCGAAAAAGGCAGTTGCGCATTCGGCGTGGCACTGGCTTCGTTATCCCACCGGATATGGATTCGACCTCCCGGCGTCTCCACCGAAAACGAATCCAACTCGGAACTGTAGACGGAAATCTCTGCCCCTGACGACTCACCCATCGGGTGACACCCCCATGACGATTAAAGCCGCTACCAGTCTACCGTTCGCCACGATTTCAACAGTTCAACTGCCGGATAGGGGATTATTGGCGCTGTGGAAATCGAATTTTCAACCAAACGCATTTTCAGCAACATGCAGGTCAGCGGATGACACCTAAGACCATGAAAAGCAGTCGGAATCCGATAAACAGAGCGCAGATGGAGCGCGTCTTCGTGGCCTCTGTGCTGTAGGCTTCCGATAGCAACGGAATTCCGTCTTTTCGTTTTCGCTAATCGCCGTTCTCGTTATTTTCGATTATGATAAATATCGAAAATAGAGTTCCTTGCTATTTTTTGCTCCTGAAAGAGGAACATGACGGAGATTGCAAACATTCCTGGCAGGAGAGTTCCTGTGGGTTCCTATTCAGCCTTTGTGCCTGCGCCCTTGCCTCCGGCGCTGGAGTGGACGCCCCGTCTCATTCGTGTGCTCTCCGATGCGGACCGGCTGATTGGCAGGCTTGCCGGCGAGGGCGGGCGACTGGCCAATCCCCATGTCCTGATGCGGCCCTTCGTGCGGCGCGAGGCAGTCCTTTCCAGCAGGATCGAAGGCACTCAGGCCACACTTGGCGAATTGCTGGCAGCCGAGGCCGGGGCAGTCGTCGATCGGAGCCCGGAAGACCTTCGTGAGGTCGGAAACTACGTGGTCGCTCTGGAACATGGTATCACCCTTCTGAAAGAACTCCCGCTTTGTGTGCGCTTGGTTCGGGAGTTGCACGAAAAGCTGATGGCAGGCGTCAGAGGGCATCAGGCGGCTCCAGGACTTTTTCGAACGACGCAAAACTGGATTGGCAAGCCCGGCAGCACGCTTGAGACGGCTTCCTATGTTCCTCCACCGCCTGGCGAAGTGGAACCTTGTCTGGCCGCCTGGGAGAAATTTCTCCACGATTCCGAACTGCCGCCGCTGGTGACCATTGCGTTGGCCCACTATCAGTTTGAAGCCATCCATCCGTTTCTCGATGGCAACGGCCGTGTGGGACGCCTGCTGATTACATTGTTCCTGATCGAAAAGAAGATTCTCCCCGCGCCTCTGCTCTACCTCTCCGCCTTTTTCGAGGTTTCACGGCAGGACTACTACGAGGGCTTGCGCGCGGTCAGCGAACGAGGGGCATGGCAAGATTGGCTTGAGTATTTTCTACAGGGGATTGCCCGCATGTCCGAAGATGCGGTGAGCCGGGCGACACGAATCAACGATCTGTTGATTCAATGGCGAATCAAGCTGGCAAGCGAATCGACGAATACACCGTTGCGAGTCATCGAGCTGCTATCGGCGAATCCGTTCATCACAACCACCGGCGTGGCTCATCAATTGAAACTCGCATTCACCACGGCGCAGCGTGCGATTGAACGGCTGGAGCGAAATGACATTGTGCATCGAACCAACAACGCAAAGCGAGATCGGGTCTACTGCGCGCAAGCCCTTCTCGACATTTTGGAAGAGCCTGCACATCTTGTGCCACTCGCCGCCAGCTAAAATTGTCTTTGAACCTCTCTGATATGAACTTCGTGAAATCCGAATTCGTGAGGCAAGTTGGCATCCGCATCCTGCGAATAGTGGTCTGCCTTGTGCTCGTCGGTACAATCACCTGGACTGCCTTTTACCTTCTAAATGTCAATGCCCTGATTGTGGGCTTCGCATATGTGCTCACTGTCCTCGTCGTGGCTGCCCGATGGGGTCTGACCGAATCGTTCGTGACGTCTGTGGTAGCGATGCTTTGTCTCAACTACTACTTTCTTCCGCCGATCCTGTCCCTCACTATTGCCGATCCGCAAAACTGGGTGGCGCTGTTTGTCTTTATGGTGACAGCAATTACTGCGAGCAAACTCTCGGCGAGTGTTCGGAACCGCGCAGCGGAATCTCAGGCTCGCAGGATTGAAGTTGAACGTCTCTATCAGCTCAGCCTTTCACTGA
>PKWK01000364.1 GCA_003133205.1 Granulicella sp.
CGTAGTGTGAACACGCCCTAGTGGATCGTGTTTCTCTCCCGTTTGGCATTCGGCAGGTTCGGTTCGATCCGAATAGTGGATTGTTCCTTAACGGAAAACACGTGACCGTACACGGCGTCGGCTACCACCAGGATCGTGAAGGAAAGGGCTGGGCGTCGGAACCGGCGGACGTCGCCGCGGATGAGGCTACTATGCGTGAGATGGGGGTGACCGGCATACGCCTGACCCACTACCAGCATGGCCAGCCGATTCACGATCTGGCGGATCGTGACGGATTGGTGGTCTGGGACGAGATCCCTCTCGTAAGCCAATGGACCTTGGGCGATAGCGTGCAACCGACGCCAGCACTTCGTGAGAACGCCCGGCAGCAATTGCGAGAGGAGATCGCGCAGGACTTCAACCACCCCTCGGTGGTCACGTGGTCCATCGGCAATGAAATCGATTTTGGAAACGGTATCCCCGGATTCGTCGGCAACAATGGGGGCGCCCTTCCAGACCCGCTCCCACTGCTCAAGGAGTTGAACCAGCTCGCCCACGACCTCGACCCCACCAGACCGACCACGCTGGCCACCTGCTGCGAGCAGCACGCGCTCGCTCCAGGCGCCACCGCGCCCATCACCGGCGCCGTCACCGATCTTTCCGGTGCGAATCGATACTTCGGCTGGTACTACGACAAGCCGTCCGATTTGGGTCCGCACCTTGATGCCCTGCACTACGCGCGGCCGACACAGCCTATGGCGGTAACGGAATACGGTGCCGGGGGCGCCGTCTCGCTGCACTCTGACAATGCGCTGGGTGGCCCGGAATCTCGCAACCGTCCGCAGGCAGAGGAATACGAGTCCTACATTCACGAACAGAACTGGTCCACGCTGCGCAGCAAACCTTACCTCTGGGGTACGTTTCTTTGGAATTCGTTCGACTTCGGAAGCACGACCCGCAGCGAGGGCAATGCCCAGGACATCAACACCAAGGGCATCGTGACCTTTGACCACAAATACAGGAAAGACCCGTACTTCTTCTACAAGGCAAACTGGACGGCGACGCCAACGGTGCACATCAACTCCAGCCTGTATACCGAGCGAGCCTACCGAATAGCCGACGTGCGGGTGTACAGCAACGCGCCGAAGACTTCGCTGAAGGTGAATGGAAAGTTGATTGGAGTGCTTGCAGCTTGCCCGGATCGCATCTGTGTCTGGAATGGCGTAGTTCTAAGCCCCGGTGCCAACAACATTATCGCAACCGGTTCCTTCTCCCAGGGGGATGTAGAGGATAAGACGCAGTGGCATCTTTCCGACACCGCAGCAAAGGACGTATACATCGATTGCGGCGCTCTGGTCGCGGGCGCAAGCGACGGAAAACACTTTGGGTCGGATACGTTCTTCGACGGCGGAACGGCGGAGGTTATCTCAGGTCCGGGGGCTCGGGGAAGAGCGCCGGCTCCGCCCTCGATTGCCGGAACCAGCAGTCCAGAGGTGGCGGCAACATACCGCGCCGGATCTTTCAGCTACCGTATCCCCGCAGCCGCCGGCCCGCACAGCGTCGTCCTCACGTTTGTGGAGCCTGCCTTCCATCCCGGCAACCGCGTCTTCAGTGTTCTCGCGAATGGGCAGAAGGTCATAGCCGATCTGGATGTCGCAGCAGCCTCGGGAGGTGCGCTGACTGCATACCAAAGGCGTTTCGATGTGGAAGCCCAAGCTGGCATGATCACGCTTGAGTTCAGACCAAGCAAGGGAGACGCTATTGTTTCCGCAATAGAAGTGCAGTAGTGTCGTGCGTGGGCCACCTCGTATAGCACCGTGATTGGCTGCAATTTGGCTGTGAGGCCCGCCCATATCCCTTGACCCTCCAACGTCGTTGTTCGTTCATCCGCATATTTGGTGATACTGCCGAATTCGGTCAGGAGCCGCTCATCGGTTGGTGATTTCAGAAGCTTTATGAGGTCGCCAGACACTAGCTTTGGCGGTCTGTGGAGTTTGCTTCCTTTCCTCGCTTTTAAGTCATTCTTCACCAATAGTTAACAAGACCCATAATGTTGCACTCACTGCAGCATTCCATTGCAATCTGCACTGGCCGGTGAAAAGCTAACCAAACACTGAGTGACGGAGTTTTCGCCAGGCGCAGGGTTTTGCTAGAAGCTGAAGCTGGCTTGGAGCATGATGGTCCGTACAGCATTTTGATTCGAGAACGGCCCCCCACCAAGGCTGGTGACTTTGCCGAAGTTCGACGAGGTCAGCGTGCTGACCGGGGTTCCGTAGGGAACTTCGTTGAATAGGTTCTGCGCCTGGGCTCCGATGGTCAAGCTGTACTTGCGACCGCTGAAATTTCCGCCACCGCCGGGTCCACCGCCCGGTCCGCCGCCACCGGGTCCACCCCGCCCCCCGCCCCCGGGACCACCACCACCAGGACCGCCGGGCCCGCCGGGGCCACCGCCCATCCCCCCTTGTGCAGGATTGAAGGCCTCGACCTTCGGGCCGATGCCGAAAGTTCTTGCAAGCCTCAGGTTGACCGATACGTTTGCGGGGCCGGTGCAGAAGTTGACCGGAATCTGGTTGTCCGTCCCGCCGGCAACGTACGGAGTTGCGTTAGTAAAGCTGCTTGCACTGAAGCAGTTCGCCGAAGCAGCCGTTACACCCGGGGCGAAGGCTGGCCGATCGTAGTAGCCGAGAGTGACGCTATCAGGAGTTCCCGCGGTGACGTTGTAGGGCGAACCCGCCTGGGCGAAGATCATGGGGCTCGCGGAGAACTTGTAAGGCAGAGGGATATTTCCGCCCATGACCAATCGCTGGCGCGCTCCGAAGCTGGCGCGTCCATAGTCGACGGAAGGATTGAATGGATCCGTGACGCTTCCGATGTTGGAGTTGGCCCAGTTCGCCGAATAGAACCCGAAGATGCTGATGCCCTTCGGACTGCGCACGTTGAGGTTGACGTTGATCTGGTTCTGGCGGAAGATTCCTTCCGACTGGTTGATGTTGTCGATCGTCGTGTTGCCGGGCGCGGTCGGAATGCTGCGAGTGAGGAACTGGTGCTCGCCGTGCGCATTCAGATAAGTGGCGGATACGGTTGCGTACTTGCCGATCTGCTGCTCGAGGGTCGCCGCGGATTGGATAACATAGGCGCTGCGCAAGTTGGGATCGTTCAACAGGGGCGTAACCGAGGCCGCCGTCTTGGCTCCAGTAGTGCACCCGCTGCTGTATGGAAGCGTGCCGCTGGATGTCGGCTGGCAAGCGACACCGGGGCTGATGTAAGTGAAGCTCTGGGCATTCTGACCGTTATTCGCTATCTGGGACTCAATGTTGTCGAGCGAGAATCTGTTGAAAAAGATGCCAAATCCACCCCGAATCACGGTCGTCGTCTTTCCACTCTGCCGGGGTACGCCATAGGCAAAGGAGACGCGCGGCGCAAGGTCGTGGGAGCTGTTGATGACGTTCTGCAGCTCGAGGCGGACGCCGTAGCTAAGAGTTAGATTGGCCCTTGCCTTCCAGTCATCTTCGGCGTAGAACTCGGCGTCGGTCTGGCGTGCGGCGATGGTGTAATTGTTGATGGCCTTGAGCCCAAACTGGCTAACGATGCCGCACTGGTAGGACGAGTACGGCGAAGAACCCGCGACCAGATTCGTAGCCGCACACGGAGTCGTGACAACGCTGGCGCAGTTACTCGGCTTGGTGGAAACGTTCGGGTCGGTGCATGGGTCCAGCAGATAGTTGTACGTGAACGAACCATTCAGGCCGGAGTTGGAATAGTTCGACTCGCTCGACGTCCGCAGGCGTCCACCGAAACGGAGATAGTTCTTCACTAGTTGGACCGAGGTGTAATTTTGGACCTCGATGTGGTCTCCGGAACTGGAGGTGGTACTTCCGCCGCCGACGTTGAAATAGCCTTGCACTGAGAGGCTCGGGGAGTTGTTCAGCGGGGACGAGTTCGACGAAATACGGCGATACTCGAAGCGCGTCTCGTTGATGACCTTGCTGCTGAGCAGTTGCGTATCGCTGATCTGGATACTCTGGTCGGAGTTGCTGCTGTCGGAACCCGTCGTGAGCAGCGCGCTGCTGACCTTGGGATTGACGCTGCTGCTACCCGACTCATACTGGTAGCGCATTGTAAGAGTGTTCTTTGAACCCAGCATCATGTCGATTCGGGGACTGATGTCCCACCGCGTCTGTGGCTGGGCCAATGCTCGCGCAGACGTCGGAAAAGCATAGCTTCCGCAGGTGAGGTCACCCGGCGCGCAAAGCGTTGTGGATGTTGCGGAACTGGCATAGAAGGCTGTGGGATTGATGATCGAGTTGTTGTCGATGTTGCGGTGCGATGCGGACAGCGTAAACGACATTCCACTCTTGATCGGGCCTGTCACACTACCCACGAAAAACAGAGTGTGATAGTCGGGCTGACTGTTGGCAGCCCCGAGGAATGGGGTGGATGTATTAAGAATTTTGTCCCCGAACATCGTCATAAAGTTGCCGTGGTACTTGTCCGTCCCAGGCTTAGTGATGATCTCGATACGTCCGTACCCTAGCTGGTCATACTGGGCGGAGAAAGGATTCTGATTGATGCGAATTGCCAGAATGGATGACTTAGGCGGCAGCTGACCGCCGGTAAAGCCATCGATATAGATCTGACCGCCATTAGGGCCTGCCGCCGGACCCGCAAGTGCCTGCAGTTCAGTCTGCAGTTCGTCCGGATCGTCGGACAGAGCGTCCAGTGCCGCTCCGGTGATCACCGTTGAGCTGGCATTGGTTTCCGGATCGACGCTGAGCGCCACAGGATCGGCAGTGACATTGACTTGCTCCATCTGCTCCTGCAGCGTCATCTGCACATCAAGGGTCAGGTTTGCTCCCCCCGGAACATTGATCGCCTGCTTCTCATAAGCGGCGAAACCCGAAGCAATAGCGGCAAGGACGTAGGTTCCCGCGGGCAGGTTCCGGAAGGTATAGGTGCCATCGCTCTTCGAAATGGTCGCCTGTGATTTTCCGGCAGAAGACGTAAGCTTCACGGCCGCGCCGGGGATAAGCGCATTGTCCGGGTCCACCACCATCCCATGTACCGTCGCACCGGAAGTTGACGGCGACTGTTGTGCCCTCGTCACGATCGGAAACGATACGGCGAAGGCGAGGAGGAGGACGGAAAGGAAGGAGCGAGAATTGCTGGACGTTGATTGACTTCTCATTGGCTACCCGCTTTGTCTGAAGTTCCACATCCAGAAGACATCAGGTCGCCGTGCCGTGCTGTCATAATGGGTAACGCTTTGTAACAAATTGTCACGAAGACCGTGACCATTCGTTACATTTTTGCTGCGCTCTTACCAGCTCCAAGAGGTACGCTCAGAAGAGCGAGAGACCGAGTGGAAGATATCCTCCTTATTGACGACGACGTAGAACTCTGCTCGATGCTGGTGGAGTACCTTGGGCGTTATGGATTTCGAGTCGCCACGGTGCATCGTGGCGACACTGGCCTCAAGGAAGCGCTGAAGAAGCCCTACGCGCTGATCTTGCTTGACGTCATGCTTCCGGGGATGGAGGGTTTCGAGGTGCTGAGGCGCATCCGCGCCGTCTCGTCCACAAACGTCCTGCTGCTCACGGCGCGAGGAGACGATGTCGACCGCATTGTGGGGCTGGAGATTGGTGCGGACGACTATCTTCCCAAGCCGTTCAATCCGCGCGAATTGCTGGCGAGAATCCGAGCGGTCCTGCGCAGAAGCAAGAGCGGCGAAACTGCGCTGGAACCCACTCTACTGCGGGCGGACGGCCTGGAATTGAATACCGCTGCGCGGACAGTTCTGCAAAATGGACAACGAATCGATCTGACTGACGTTGAATTCGGACTTCTGGAATCACTACTGCACGCTCCCGGCAAAGTAGTAACCCGCGAAGAGCTCGCGGAAAACGTACTGGGCCGGAAGTTACATCCGTTCGATCGTAGTCTGGACATGCATATAAGCCGGCTGCGGCGAAAGCTGAGCGGCACCGGGATGGAAGATGATCGCGTGAAAACAATTCGCGGTACGGGTTATCAGCTCGTGGTACATAGTGGCTTGTCGGCGACGAGGGATTAAACAATGCGTGGCCTCTTCTTCAAAGTCTTCATCATCCTGTGGATTATGCAGAGCCTGATCTTCGTCATTTCCACGGCGCTGATTGTCCGGCATCATTTTGACAGTCCGGATGTCTTTTTCGACGCCATGCATAGCGGTTTGCGGAGCGAAGCGAAGGAGAGTGCAGCCGCATTCGAAATTGGGGGTTGCGAGGCGATGCGCACGCATGCCAGCGATGGTGATCAAGCCGTCGCCCTGCTGGACGCGACGGGACAGAATTTATGCGCGGTAGCAGGCGCGCAGAGTTCGTTGATAGGAGCGGACCGCGAAGATATTGCCGGCAAACAGGTGGGACAACAGTATGTGTGGAGCGTACCCGTGACGTCCACGAGTGGAAAGCACTATATCTTCCTGCTGAGCCGACCGCACATACCGCAGAAATCCAACTGGGGCAGGGATTTGCTGCACTTCTCGTTTCCGCAGCTACCCGTTGCAATCGTCGTTGGCGGAGTCGCGACCTTTGTGCTCGTACTCCTTGTTACTCGTCCTGTGGTCAGGTTACGAAAGGCAGCGCACGAACTGGCGCTGGGTAACCTGGGGACGCGCGTGATTGGACCCGATTCTCGGGTGCGCCTCTTCGAAGGGGACGAGATTCAAGCGCTGGTACATGACTTCAATCACATGGCAGAAAGATTGGAATCGCTGGTAGGCGCGCAAAAGCTCCTTCTGAGGGATGTCTCTCACGAGTTGCGCTCGCCCCTGGCCCGCCTCAGTGTGGCCTTGGAGTTGGCGCGAGAAGATGCAGAACCAACCATGGATGGACACCTACAGCGCATCGAGCGGGAAACGATATTGCTGAATCAACTGATCGGGCAGTTGCTTACCCTGTCGTCCATGGAAGCAATCGAAAAGATAATAAATTTCGAGACTCTATCTCTGAACTCGTTGATCGAGAAGATGATTCCCGACGCAATCTATGAAGCTACGCAACGCCAATGCTCCGTAGCCTTCCGCGCAACTGGGCAATACATCGTTCCCGGCAATCCACAACTCCTGCACCGTGCGATCGAAAATGTCATACGCAACGCGATTCGATTTACCGAAGCAGGTTCCGAGGTAGAGATCAAACTAACCGCGGAGTCGGAACAAGGGAGGTGGATGGCCGTCCTGGAAGTGAACGATCAGGGTCCCGGTATTCCGGAGAGTGAAGTTACTTCGATTTTTCTCCCCTTCTACCGCGTCGATCATGCAAGAAGCGCGCATACCGGAGGGTTTGGGGTGGGACTCGCCATTGCAGAGCGCGCGGTGAAGTTGCATGGCGGCGATCTATGCGCACTGAACCGGGCGAACGGTGGCGCAACCATCCGGATGCGGCTTCCGGCCTTGGAGGTTGGGCGAGAAAAGAAAATCAAGGAACAAGTGAAAGCGTCCGCCTGAGTTGTGCCTCGCCAAGATTCCTTTGAGTGCAGTTTGTGCAGAGAACTCATTTGGAGTGATCAAGTTTCGGAGTATGACTTTGTAAGTACCCTCTGAACTCTTTCTTGATTCTCGATTTTGGCGCGTTCTTTCTCTAGTGCAAGATGCGTTCGGTCTCGTGGTAGTAGCAAATATATTCGCTTAACAGTTTCTTAGGTGGATTGAGTACGATGACATGATCGAGTAAGGGCGCTTCGACAGCTGCTGACCCAGTGTTCGGCGACGCCGCGACGGAAGCAAGGATTACGAGACTTGCAATCAGCGATGAAGACGCCTAATCATTCAAGAAAAACAGATTCCAGAGAAAGTGCATCGATTCGACTAACAAAGAAACGCGGGGAGATGGAGAACCGGATGGATCTCGCCTTTGAGGTTGTTGATTAGCCTTAATTCCTTTACTTGCACAAGCACTTCAACTTAATGTGATTGTCATGAAATCCGGTAAAAAGCAATTCTTCTCAAATCCGGATGCGTCAAAGAATAGAATTCCCGGCCAACCCATGGATCGCCGACGCTTTCTCCAGTATGCGGCGGGCGCGGGGGCGGTGGTTGGTCTCGGTGGAAGTGCCTTAGGCCAGTTCAAGCACGGGGTCGCCGTGGATGCGGCCCAACCCAAGACTGCGTCGGCGGATTCGCGCCTGCCCGACGGCACCGAGTATGTCTCCTGGGAACAACCGCTGACATTTTTCAAGACCTACTACGTGGACAATAATTCTGCCAGGGCCAATGACGGCGGACCGGGCACCCGCGAGCGTCCCTTCCGTACAATCAACCAGGCTGCCCAGGTCCTCCAGCCCGGCGAACGCGTCGTCATCGCCTCCGGCACCTACCGCGAGTGCGTCCACCCGGTACGCGGCGGAACGGGGCCAACGCAGATGATCAGCTACGAAGCTGCCCCTGGGGCAACAGTTTTCGTCAAAGGCTCTGAAATCCTCAAAGACAGCTGGCAACCAGCCCCAATCTCAATGGGCGGCCGTGGCTTTAGCGGCCAACCTGCACCATCCGCTGCCCAAATCATCACATGGCAACACGAACTCACCGGAGCGTTGTTTCCCGATGCCTACAATCCCTTCAACCTGGCAAGCGCGCCTGGCGACCGATCCTGGCTGGACACAAAATCGGTCGACATGGGTCCCTATTTCCGCCGCCGTGGAATGGTTTTTGTAGACGGCAAACCGCTGGAGCCGGTAGAGCAGGTACGTGAACTCGCCAGCTCGCAGCTTCCCGGCCCAGCGCCTCCAACTCAAGCGCCAGTTCGCAACGGCCTGCCGCCTCGCACCCGAGGAGGCCCTATCATGCAGGAGATCGGCGGTGCCCCGAATGCCAGGCTCTTTGTGAATAACCCCGGGAACGGCATTCAGGTGCGCCTGGCCGATGGCACTCCTGCTGAGCACACGATCGAAATCACTACCCGCGAGCAGGCCTTCGTTCCGTTGCATGGAGGGCTCGCCTATATCCGGGTCAAAGGAATCACCTTCCAGCACGCCGGTAACGGTTACCCGGTCCCACAGCGCGGCCTGGTCTCCACTGCGGGTGGCAATCACTGGATTATCGAGGGCAATACTATCGAGTGGGCCAACGGTGTGGGCCTGGATATCGGCAACGGCGACTGGAATGGTGGTTCTACCGCGCAAGCCGGACTGGCGCACATCATCCGTGGTAATACCATCCGCTATTGCGGAGTCGAAGGTGTCGCCGGCATGGGAACCCGCGACACTGTCGTTGAGGACAATCTCATCGAATGGTGCGGCTGGGCAGACGCCGAACGCGCCTGGGAGGCCGCGGCAGCCAAATTCCACCGCGCCCAGAACATGCTCTTCCGCCGCAACGTGGTCCGCCACATCCGCCACGCCAATGCGGTCTGGTTCGACAGCGGCAACGTCAACTGCCGCATCACCGGCAACGTCTTCGCCGATGTCGTCACCGTCAGCGCCGCAGTACACATGGAAGTGAACCTGCAACAGAACCAGATCGACAACAACGTCATCTGGAACGTCCGCAACGCCGAGCCGGGCACACCCGGCCAGCGAGGATGTGCCGGTTCCGGCGTCTTCATCAACGCCAGCGATCGCCTGACCATCGCCCAGAATCTCATTGGCCGCTGCGACAACTCTGGCGTCTTTGCCATCATTCGCCCGGACCGTGCCGGCACCGGGACCGCCACCGGAAACAATATCTACAACAACATCTTTACCAAATGCGATAAGTCAGCTGTCGTCTTCCTCAACCAGAACAACCAGGCCGACGGCAACCTCTACGTCGCCATGCCAAACGGATTTCTGGGTTTTTTCACCGCCGACTCGAAACAGTGGCTCGACCTGCCCGCCTGGCGCGAGACCCACGGCTGGGACAAGAACAGCAAGCAAAGCGACGCGCAGATCGACTTTAATCCCGACACCCTGGAACTAACAATGAACAGCAGCCAGCCGTTCCCCAAGGTGAACGTATTTAACCATATCGCCAACGATATGTTCGGCAAGCTCACCGGAGACACTAGGGCTCCGGGTCCCTTGGCCGATCCCGGCGCCAAGAGCATCTGGCAGCTTGACCCTCGCAGTGGCTCTGATCTGAAAAGCCGGGTCGGGTAAATAACTTCGAAAAGTGAACACTACTGCCGCGGCAGAAGTTGAGGCACCAACCCGATTGGTCAAGATCAACGTGCTCCCTGAAGGCCTTGGTGCGAAGGATATGGGATCTCGCGGAAGGAGAATTCATCAGAAATCAACCAGCGACTCCCAACTCGGTCAGAAATGGAAATCACGACGCTCCTAGTATCGGGACGGATGGCCGGAATTGGACTTGCCTTGAAGTGATCGCAAGCTTGGCGGACATCTGTCCCGAACCTTGCCGTCCACTCATCATTGCTTCCACTTGAATCTCGCCTGCGCCCTTATCGCTTTGAATGATTGCCTGCGCTAGTCCATTGAAGAGTGAGCGACTCGGCGCTTTGTCGCTCTCCTGGCAATTCGGGTCGCCATTCCCCACACCGATGAGCCTGCCGGAACCGGAGACTTTGAACGTGACCTTATTGTTTGCCGTTGGTACCAGTCGTCCTTCACTGTCGAGACCTTCGACCCGCACGACCGATACATCTTCTCCGTCGGCGTCGATCTCTGTGCGATCGGCTGTCAACCGGAAGGAAGCAACCGGCACGGTGGTCTCCCACTTCTCGGTCAGTACCACCTTGCCGTCTTTCATTCCCCGCGCCTCGATCGCCCCGGGCTCAAAGTTTACCTTCCATTCCACATGGCCAAGCTGTGGCACCTTTTGGCTGCCAACGCTCTTTCCGTTCACAAACAGCTCCACCTCGTCCAGGTTCGAGTAAACCCACACCAAAATCTCGTCGCCCTCCCGGCCATGCCAATTCCAGTGGGGAAATAGATGCAGCGACGGCTCTCTCCGCCACCACGCTTTGTAGTAGTAGAAGTAGTCCTTCGGAAATCCGCACATGTCCACAATGCCGAACTGCGAGTTGATGGAAGGCCATCCGTAGGGAGTAGGCTCGCCGCGGTAGTCGAAGCCGGTCCAGGCAAATCCACCCGCTT
>PKWK01000270.1 GCA_003133205.1 Granulicella sp.
CCCCGCACCGCAAGCAACGCCAGCGAGGCCGTCACGGCGGCGGTAAAACCCGCTGCCCCGAGTCCCGCGACCCACCTCCCCGTCCTCCCCGCTACAAGCACAATCCCAATCCCCACCCACAGGGCTACATGGGGCTTAAGGCAAAGTGCCAAGGCCAGCGATGCGCCGCCGAGAATGTTACCCGCAACCCACCTTGATGTTCCACCATACAAGCGCGCGTTCAGCGGGCGCAACGCCAGCATCCATGCGGCGATAGCCAAACCCGCNNCCCACACGCCAACCCCAGCCAAGCCCCTGCGCCCTCGCCTCTCGAAGCAGCATCGTCAGCCCGAGGGCCGTTGCCGCCAAGCAGAGGGCAAACCACACCAATGCAGCAGATCCCATCTTCATCCACGTCAACGGCGCTAACACCAGCAACGTCGCGGGCGGATAAACCGGCATATGCCCGAATGCGGTCTTCGGCTGGGTGACGCCGTCATGCTGGTAGACGGTCGCAAGGTCCCTTAAATCGTATGGATCTCCGCCACGGGCGAAGAGCGCGGACGACGCGTACACCGTCTTGAAATCCGTGGCCACATAATCGAGCGTCTGCACCCTTTGGAAGTCCGGCGCGAGCGACATCCCAATTCCAAGCACAGCCAATAGACACAGGGCCGTGTCAATCCAGGCCGTCCTCCTCAGGCCGACCAGCCGACGGCTTTGCAAATGCTCGACCTGTTCACCGATCTCCTTCGGCAGACTTCCATTTTGTAGCGACACTAAACATTCACCCGCCACAGTTTACCTTTGATTGGCAGGACCTCGCCGGCGACGGCTACCGGCTCGGCATAACCTCCCCGTACAATTGACGTAGACAATTCCAGGAGAACTGAGACCGAGCATGGCCCGCATCTATCCGTTNNGATGCAGCAGCGCTACTACGAGCGCAGCCCGTACAACCTGATTCGCATCATCCTGGGCAAGCACGAGCCCGGCGACACCGAGCCGCAGGACTTTCTGCCTGCGGGCGAGAAGGCCCACAACGTCTACACCCGCGCCGCCGAGTACTTCAAGGCTTGGCGCGCGGAGCGGATCCTGGCCGAAGAGGCGGAACCGGCGCTGTACGGCTATTCGCAGACCTACACCGTGCCGCACACAGCGGAAGTTCGCGAGCGCAGAGGATTCATCGCGCTGGGCCATCTCTATGACTACGCAGACAAGGTCGTGCACCGTCACGAGCAGACGTTTCCCAAGCACAAGTCCGACCGGCTAGCCCTGTTCAAAGCGACGCGGGCTTATTGTGAGCAGATCTACATGCTGTACTCCGACCCGGCATTTTCCGCCGAAAAGCTGATCTTTGGGGCAGGCAAGGACGGCAAGGGCACCCGGCCTGCGGACCTCGCCATCACCGACGAGTACGGCGTAGTACACCGCGTCTGGAAGCTGACCGACCCGGCGCTGATCAATCTCATCCTGACCGCAATGGCGGACAAGAAGCTGATCATCGCCGATGGCCATCACCGCTATGAGACCTCGGTGGCCTACGCGAAGGAGCGTTCGGCGCAGCTCAAGCTACCGCTGGGCGAGCCAGTCGACCCGGACGAGAAGTTGAGCGCGAGCCACCTGCCAGTGCCGCCCTTCCCCGAAGCAGCGATGATGATGACGTTCGTAAACATGGACGCGCCCGGGATCACGATCCTGCCGACGCACCGCGTGGTCTTCGGGCTGAAGGACTTCACCACTGAAGAGTTCCTCACGAAGGCCGAGGAGTTCTTCAGCATTACGCCGCTGGTGTCGGCGGATCTGGAGCCGCTGACGGTGTCGGAAGGTACGGCATTCCTGGTGGTAACGCGCGACGGCAACCACCTGCTGCAAGCGAAACCTGAGGCGGTGAAGGCGGCGTTGCAGGGCATTCCCGCGCGCCAGGTGCAACTCGACGTGGTCCAACTGCACAGCATTTTGCTGGACCGCATTCTCGGGCTGTCCGAGGAGAGGATCACGCAACTGGGGAACGTCCGCTTCATTCGCGAGGCGGCAGAGGCAGTCGAGCAGGTACATTCGGGTGAGGCGGACATTACGTTTCTCATCAAGCCGATCACACTCGATCAGTTGCGCGATATCTCGCTCTCCGGCGACGTTATGCCGCAGAAGTCGACGGATTTTTATCCGAAGCTGTTAAGCGGACTCGCGATTTATGCGCTGGACTGAGGCGTAATCGCACTCTCAACCTGACTTTCGTTCGAAGAAGACCCGTTGACTCCTTCCCGCAAGTACGCCGCCGTCCTGCTCGCCGCATTGGCGGGTGCGGCGGTGGCTGCGTTCTCGGTCCGCGCGCAGCCGGAAGGCCAGATACCAAGGCCGGCGACGCAGCCCCCGGCCGCGTCGACGATGAACCACAACCTGGTGGTCCTGGACCCGGCGCACGGTGGCACCGATACAGGCGGCACGGTCGGCGATCATGTGTTTGAAAAGGACGTCACGCTTGCGCTGGCCGTGCGACTGCGAGCCGCGTTGACGGCTGCCGGGTTCACCGTGATCTCGACCCGGGATGCGGATGGTCCCGATCCGCTGCCCAGCGACCAGCGGGCAGAGATCGCGAACCGCACGCATGCGGTGGCGTGCATCGTGCTGCATGCGACGGCCATCGGATCGGGCGTGCATGTTTACACCTCCACCTTGCAGCCGTCGGCTCCCGAGCAGGATGCGGACGGCGGATCTTCGTCTGGCTTCGTCCCGATCCCGTGGGAGATGGCCCAGGCAAGGTCGATGGACCAAAGCCTGCATCTGGCGAGCGACTTGAGCGCGGCTCTCGGTGCGGAGAATCTTCCCGTGATGGTTGGGCGGGCGCCAGTGCGGCCACTCGATAACCTGATGTGCCCTGCAGTCGCCATCGAGATGGCCCCGCTGAGGGGAGCGGACGGTGCTGCGACGCCGGTGACCGACCCGAACTACCAGCAGCGCGTGGTGGGCACGGTGACCGCGGCGCTGCGGACGTGGCGCAACCATGCCGAGCCTCAGCCGACGGCAGAGACTGGTCCGGATGCGCAGACAGCGGCGCAGGCAAAGGCCATTGCAGCGGCTGAAGCTACGGGACGTTCGGCGGCCACGGCTCGGAGTGCGACGGCCGCCGCAGCCTCGCGTCCAGCGCAAAAGGGGCCGCAATGATTCCCCGCTACCAGCGCGTTCTGTTCTGGATCCTGGCTGCCGCGAGCCTGTTGATGGCGATCTTCCTGCTGCACGGATGCGAGCAGGCGCGCGAGAAGCTGACCCGCCATCGCAATGAGACTCCGCTCGCCGCGCCGGTCGCCACCGCGAGCGAGACGATCCACCTGGCGATGGCCGACGACGCTGACGGCTCCATCCTCCTCGTGGAACGTGAGGTCGCGCTGCCGGTGGAGACGACGGCCAGGGCGCGCGCCCTGCTGGCCCGGCTGATCGCCGAATACTCCTACAAGAACTCCGCCCATCCCATCGAGAGCGGCCCGGCGATCGACGACGTGTTTCTGCTCGACCTGCCGCTGCGCCCGCCAGTCGCGGCGGGGGTTAAGCCGGTCGATCAGAAGTCGTCGGCCGCACCGCTACCCTCCAACGAGGTCTCAAGTATCGAGCCGCATGTTGCTGGCGGGCAACTGGCGGTGGTGAACCTGCACGGGACCTTTGCCGACCACCACCCTTCCGGCATCGAGCCCGAGACGCTGACCATCGAGTCGATCGTCGGAACGCTGTACGCTAACTTTCCACGGATCGAGCAGGTGCGCTTCCTGGTTGACGGACGGCCGCGCGAGACGCTGAGCGGGCACGTCGACCTGATGCGCACGTATCCAGTGGTCAACACCGCAACCAAGGCCGCACAGCCAAGTGCGCAGGGGACCCGCTAGTGCAAGCGACGACGACGATCGGAGTATTCGATTCGGGCTTTGGCGGGCTGACGGTGCTGCGCGAGTTGCTGCCGCTGATCCCAGGCGCGCACTACATCTATCTCGGCGATACGGCGCGGCTTCCGTACGGTTCAAAATCGCAGGCAACGATCGCGCGCTACGCGGTGGAGAGTGCGCGATTCCTGGAGTCGCACGGTGCGGACCACCTGGTAATCGCCTGCAATACTGCCACTGCGCTGGCGCTGCCCCAGATTGAGGGAACGGTTCGAATCCCAGTGACCGGAGTCATTGAGCCCGTGGTGCGCATGACGCAGGCTCGCCACCAGAATGCGAATACGCTGATTCTCGCCACGACAGCAACCGTGCAATCGCACGCCTATCGCGTCTTCTGCGAGGAGCACGGCCTTCGTCCGACAGAGAAAGCGTGCCCATTGCTGGTGCCGCTGATTGAGGAAGGTTGGGTGGACCATCCCGTCACGCGAGATGTTCTGCGCATTTATCTTCGCGAGGCCCTCGACATGTGTTCGCCTGAGGTGGTCATCCTGGGCTGCACACACTATCCGCTGATTGCGCCGCTCGTCTCGGAGATGCTGCATGAACTCGGCTCGAGTGCCGAAGTGGTCGATTCCGCGCGAGCGACGGCTCTGGTTGTGTCGCTTGGATATCAGGATTCGGCCAAGCCTGCCGGCGGCATTGGCAACGCCACCTTCGAATGCTACGCCACCGACTCAGTGGAGAAATTTGCCCATCTCGGTAGTCAGTTCCTCGGCCAATCCATCCCGCACGTGGAACTCCTCGATCTCGGCGGCTAAACTGGATTCGTCTGATCCACGAACAACGAGCAACCCCTATGCCCTATCTCCTGAAGACCGAGCCAGACAAGTATTCCTTCGACGACCTGCTGCGGGACGGCGAGACCACGTGGGACGGCATTTCCAACAACCAGGCCCTGCTCACCCTGCGCAACATGAAGAAGGGCGACAAACTCGTCATCTACCATTCGAACGTAGGCAAAGCGGCCGTTGGAACAGCCCAGGTCGTGTCGGTCGATGCAAGTGACCCCAGAAACCCCATCGTGCGCATCAAGCCGGTAAAGCGGCTGAAGCGGGAAAAGCCGCTGGCCGAGATTCGCGAGGCGGGCGTGTTTCAGGGATCTATCTTGTTTCGCCAATTTCGCCTCTCGGTCGTTCCGCTCACCGCGGAGCAATACGATTGGCTCACACTCAGTTAGATCGGCTTCGCCACAGGTTTACCTGCTACGAAAGACGCATGCCTGGCCTTCTCCCGGGAAGCACCATGTTCAATCAAGCGCAAAAACAAAGACAATTGAGCATCGACTGGAAGCCCATGCTCCGTCTGTCAACTTTCTACAACTAAAGTGCCCTTCTTCCCAAGGTCCAATCTGGCTAGTATTGCCACAAAGGTTGGGCACGCATGTACGTTCTTTCTTGGTTCGACAACCGTACCCTCATTGCATGCGACTTCATGCTCGCCCTGGCGTTCGCAGTCGTGTTTTTCTTCATGAAGCGCTCCTATCCTAACCTGCGTGGGATCAATACCATCGCCATCAGCTTCCTCCTGGGAGTTCCCGGCACAATTCTGCTTGCCTCGCGTGGGGCAATCCCCAACTTCATCTCCGTAACCGTCGCGAATTGCTTTGTCTTCGGTTCATTTATCTTTCTCTATCGCGGCATCCTCCGTTTCATCGGCAGTCGGCGGACCGCTGTCGCTCCGATCCTTGCCTCGTGCGTCGCCCTGGCCGTCCTCTTCTATTACAGCCAGATCCAGGATAAGATCGTCCCGCGCATCGTCGCTCTCTCCCTCACCGTCGGGCTGGTTCGTGGACTTATCGCTCTCGAACTCTTCCGCAAGTCCCCAACCTTCACCAGTCCAAGAACAATGCGCGCGTTCGCGGCCTGCATGTCGTTCTTCGCCGCCGTGACCGTAAACTGCGGCATCATGACCATCCTGCATGGTGCGACATCCAATGTCCTGCAAAGCGGTCCCATCGGGACCGCGACCCTGCTGCTTGGCGTGGTGCCCCTCTTCGTCACCGGCCTCTTCATCCTCGTCCTCTCCAGCGGCGAACTGATCGCCGCCAGCCGGGATGAATCTCAGAAGGATTCCCTGTCCGGCGCATTCAACCGCCGCGGCATTGAGGTCAAACTCGCGGCCGAACTCAAGCAAATCCAACACGGCAAACAGAAGCTCTCGGTCGCCCTCATCGACGTCGACTACTTCAAGTCCATCAACGACATTCAGGGACACGCCGCCGGCGATGCCGCCCTCCGCGATGTCGCCGAAACCATCTCCACCCATCTGCGCGGGCGTGATTACCTTGGCCGATATGGCGGCGACGAGTTTCTCCTGATCCTTCCCCAGACCCCCTGCACCATCGCCCTCGGAGTGACCGAGCGGCTGAACCAGGCTGTAAGCAATCTGAGCCTGACCGGCGGAAGCATGCCGCTTACCCTCAGCATCGGGCTCACCGAAGCCGTCCCCGAAGACGACGCCATGACCCTTATCGCCCGCGCCGACAAAGCGCTCTACCAGGCGAAAAGCGACGGTCGCAACTGCCGGCGGGTCGTTGCTGCGGATGCCGAGGCGCCAAAAGGGGAAGGCGCGCCGGAGAACGCAGCACTGGGCGGCATGCTGATGCCCCCGGCCGGATCCTCGCTCCTCCACTAGCCAACTCCACCCCGCTCACTGCCCCTCAAATGCGCAAGCTGCAGCCATTTGCGCGCCCGGTATGTGCTTCCTCTTCAATCGACTGGTATCCTAACCCTTAGGGCATTTTGAGGGAGTTTGGATGATCGATCTGAAGGGGAAAGTGGCCGTTGTGTTCGGCCTGGCGAATAAACGCAGCATTGCTTATAGCGTGGCGCAGAAGCTGGCCGAGGCCGGGGCCACCGTGGTTCTTTCGTACCAGTCGGAGCGGTTGCAGCGCGAGGCCGAAGAGTTGCTTGAGAGCCTGGGCCAGGCCGGCACAGGCAAGGCGTTCCAATGCGATGTCTCCCGCGACGACGAGATCGACGCCCTGTTTGCGCAGATTGCCGCCGCGTTCCCAAAGATCGATATCCTCATCCACTCCATTGGGTTTGCGCCGGCCGACGCTCTGAAGAACGACTTTCTGCTCACAGCTCGCGAGGACTTCCGCATCGCCCACGATGTCAGCGTGTATTCGCTGATTGCCCTGGCACGTGGCGCCGCGCCGCTGATGACCGATGGCGGAGCCATCCTGACCCTGACCTACTACGGTGCGGAAAAGGTCTTCCCAAACTACAACGTCATGGGCGTCGCCAAGGCAGCGCTCGAAGCGGCCGTGCGCTATCTCGCGGCTTCGCTTGGGGCGAGGAACATTCGCGTCAACGCCATTTCGGCTGGCCCGATCAGGACCCTGGCGGCGCGCGGCATCGGCGAATTCAGCCACATCCTGAACGCCGTCACGGCACGCGCCCCGCTGCACAGGAACGTCGAGCAGATTGAGGTTGGCAACACAGCGCTGTTCCTCTGCTCGCCGCTGGCCAGCGGTATCACGGGAGAAGTCACCTTCGTTGACTGTGGCTTCAACATCACCGGAATCTAGTTCGCGTGGACCATGGTCAGCGAAAATTCTCCCGCGCCCATTTCAGAAACCAGTGCATCCAATCGTCATTTCGCACCAACTTACTGAAACGGAGATCGACCATGACCACAGCAGAACTCCTCCTCCAGGACTACGACATCGAAATGGGAATGACCCGCCGAATCCTCGAGCGCGTTCCCGAAGACAACCCCGACTACAAGTGTCACGAGAAGTCCATGGCCCTCGGCAAGCTGACCATGCATGTCGCCACCCTACCCGTCTTCGGCAAGGTCATCCTCACCACGCCCAGCATGGATATGAAGGACCCCAAAACATCCTGGCCCGACATGACCTTCCGCACCC
>PKWK01000070.1 GCA_003133205.1 Granulicella sp.
GTCGACTTCGAGACGGGCGAGGCGACGGTGCACTGGACCGACGAGCATGGCGACTGGGTCCGTCAGACATTCACTTCCCGGCCGGACGCTGTTGTCGCGCAGCGGCTCACCGCGCCGCCGGGTCAGCCGATTCATTTGCGGATCTCTTTGCAAAGGTCCGCCGAGTGGAGCATGGTCTCCGGAATGGACTGGGGCAGTCATCCCGGAATCGGCGATATTGCGCCCGACTGGGAGGCGTTTGCTCCGGCATCAAGACCCAAAGCACCCGCGCCGAAGGGCGTGGAAGCAGGTGATGTCCGGCAAGACTTCAATGAGCAGCGGCTGATTTACAAGTGCGTTTTGGATCCCTCCGTGGACAACAGCGGCTACGCGGGCGTGGTTTGTGTGGTGCGCAACGGCGGCACGGCGCGCATAGATGGCGACGCTCTAGTGGTCGAGAATGCGTCATCCGTAATGCTGCTTACGCGCATTGAATACTTCCCCGACGTGACCGACGACAAGGTGGAATCGCTGCGGCAGGCTGTGGAAGCGGTCGCCGCAGATTATCCGTCATTGCTGGATCGTCACAGGAAGGTGCAGTCGGAGGCACTCAATCGCGTTACCGTGGATTTTGGCGGTACGTCGCAACATGGATTATCGACGGAGGAACTTCTGGCCGATCAGCGGTCGAGGCGCGATTACTCGCCTGCACTGCTGGAGAAGGTCTTCGAAATGGGCCGGTATTGGTTCATCCAAGACAGCGGTAGGTATCCCAGCATCGCAGCCGAGGTCAACTCCACGATCGACCTGCAAACGGCGGGAGCTGTGCAGGGTGATCTGCGCGACGGCATGGAGGCCTATTTCGGCTGGATGGAGAGCCTGGCCGCGGACTGCCGCACCAACGCGAAGAACATCTTTGGCTTTCGCGGCGCTTCTTACCCCTTGTTTCCGGATAAGGGTATCGGCGCCAATTTCTACTACGCCGGCGCCTCCGAGATCGGCATCTGGCCCTACTGGATCTCCGCCGGAGGGTGGCGCGTGCGCCAGTTCTGGGAGCATTACCTGGTCACCGGCGACGAGGAGTTTCTTCGCAATCGCGTGGCGCCCGCGTACAAAGACGTGGCGCTGTTCTACGAAGATTTCCTGACGGCGACGGACGAGAATGGCAATTACATCTTCGCTCCATCGATCTCGCCGGAGAACACGACCCGCAACGCGGAAGCGTCTGGCCCCACTCTGATCAATGCGACGATGGACATCGCGGTGTGCCGGGAGGTTCTGACCAATCTGATTCGGGCTTCTGAGATTCTGGGCACCTACGCCGACAGCGTACCAAAGTGGAAGGCGATGCTGGCCAAGATGCCGCCCTACCTGCTGGAAATGGACGGCACGCTGAAGGAGTGGGCCTGGCCGACGATACAGGAGCATTACAACCATCGGCATGTTTCTCATCTCTATGGTGTTTGGCCGGGCGATGAGATCGATCCGGACCGCACGCCGCAACTGGCCCGGGCCGCGGAGATCGCCAACCGCAGGCGCACGTTTGACGTATTGGCCACAGCGGTTGCGGGCGAAACTTTGCCTGCGTATGCCCGTTGCCATCGCGCTTTGGTTGGGGCGCGGCTCAAAGACAACGTCATCGTGGACACGCAACTGCGACAATTGATGGAGCAGGGCTACGTCAGCAGCGCGCTCCGCTGTTCGCGTGAGCCTTATGCCGTGCCGGTGCCGGATGCGCACGGTGGGATTCCGGCAATCGTCCAGGAGATGCTTCTTTACTCACGCCCCGGCGTGATTGAAGTGCTTCCCGCACTCCCGTATTCACTGGTCAAAGGATCGATTAGCGGAATGCTCGCCCGGACCTTCGCACGGATCGACAGATTGGCATGGGACATGGACGCCAGGACCGCAGAGTTGACGGTGAGCTCGTTCAGAAAGCAGGACATCACTTTGATCGCCCGCTTTGGGATTGAGGCGATCAACGCACCGGCGGGCGTGGTGGCCACGCCGCTCAGACCGGATACAGCCAACTGCGACCTGCACCTGCCTGAAGGGAAGCCGGTGACCATCCATCTCAAGCTGGGTTCCCACAAGCCAAATGAGTGGGCCGATCGCGTGCTTTCGGCGTGACGCAATCCGGCGCGGCAAGTGGGCCCCCTGCCGTCGGCGCGGCGCGCAGGCCTGCCGGCGTGGGAGCGTTACACGGGCCTCGTGTCGAAACTCTGCCGCATGGCGTAGAACGCCTCCTTCGGCTGGTTCTGCGCGTCGAACGGCAGCGGGCGCTGCGGTGGCCTTGGCTGTTGTGTTTGGTTTGGGCGCCGTCCGCCCCCGAGCCATGTATGCGCGTCCGTCACGCCCCATGTGATCACGACAGCGAGCGCCGGCTCCTGCATCATCAGGTCCAGGTAGTCGCGATAGGTCTTTCCAACCGCCAGGTCGATCTCGGCCGGATCTTCCGATTTCATCTGATCGTCGTTCACGTCCATCTCCGTGACGAAGATCTTCAGCCCCATCTCGCGTATGCTGCGCATGAACTCGCGCAGTCCGTTGCCGTCCGACGTCGACCATCCGGCGTGAATGTGCGATTGGATTCCGACGGCATCGATCGGCACATTGTTCGCCTTCATGCCGCGCACCAACTCCAGCACTGCCGCCCGCTTCTTCACGTCGTCCGGATGGTCCGTCTCGATGCCGTAGTCGTTGTAGGTCAGCAGCACATTGGGGTCGGCCTCGCGCGCGGTGCGGAAGGCCAGTGGGATGAACTCGGGACCCAGCAGCTTTAGCCACGGCCCGTTCCGCAAACCGTCCGGCCGCCCGTCGGAGACCTGCACCGCCTCGTTCACCACGTCCCAGGACTGCAGCCTACCCTTGAAGTGCCCAGCGACCGTGCGGATGTGCTCAACGAGCAGCTGCTGCGCATTGTCCTTGGTTGCGACGGAGTTGAACCACCTGGGCAACTGGGCGTGCCAGCACAGGTTGTGCCCGCGCACCTTGATTCCGTGCGCATCGCCGAAGGCCACCAGCGCATCGCCCGCCTCGAAGGAGAACTTGTCGGGCGCCGGCCGCATGGGACCCACCTTCATCGAGTTCTCCGCCACCAGGATGCTGCACTGGTCGGCAACGATCTTCTCCACCGCCGCATTCATCGCCAGCAGTTGGGCCTCGACGGCCGCGCCGGTTAGTAGGCCGCGCGAGCCGGCGTGTGCCTTCAGCGATCCCGGCCCGGTGATTTCCCGGCTCTCGTTGTCCGGGTCGACCAACCCCTCGCGAAACCGCGTGCGCTCCGCGCGGGCAGTGGCAAGGCCCCCGCCGGACAGGCCCAGCGCCAGTGCGCCGGATGCGGCAAGCCCATTTGAGATAAATTTGCGGCGGGTCGGACTATTGGTTCGAGTCACGGATAGGATTCTCCTTTGCAAAAACTCTCGCATGATGCTGCCGAGTTGTAGGGGGTGTCATCAAATGAGC
>PKWK01000373.1 GCA_003133205.1 Granulicella sp.
GAACTCACCATGATCCACGAAGCGATGCTGCTCGAGTATTCGGCGCGCCACCTCGCGCTGGTCGAATGGGCATCGAGCCTCAAGCTCTTCAACTACGCATGCATCGGCTTCGCCCTCTTCATTCCCTGGGGAATCGCCACCCACGGCGCTGACGGCGGCGCCGCGATGCTCATCTCCATCGCCGCGTTGCTCACCAAACTCATCGTCGCCGGAGCCGCGCTGGCATTGATCGAATCGTTCTCCGCCAAGCTGCGCATCTTCCGCGCGCCCGAGTTTCTGGCGATGGCCTTCCTGCTCGCCGTCCTCGGTCTGCTCGTCCATCTTCTCCTGGGGGTGAGACAAGCATGAACACCCACGCCTTCACCGTCCCCATCCTCAACCTCCTGGCCGCGTGCCTCCTGCTCATCTCCTTCGCCATGCTCTCGCGCCGCCGCACGCAGCGCCTCATCAACCTGTTCGCGTGGCAGGGCGGAATTCTCTTCCTCTCCACCTGCCTCGTCGCCTACAGCTCTGGGCTGAAAGAGCTCTACTACTCCGCCGCGCTCACCCTGATCCTCAAAGTCATCGGCCTCCCGATGATCCTGCACCGGCTGATCAACCGCCTGGGCGCGCAGTGGGACAGCGAGACCATGGTCAACATTCCCATGACCATGCTCGCCGGCCTGGCGCTGGTCATCTTCGCCTTCGGCCTCGCGCAACCCATCAGCATGATGGCGACTACCATCACGCGCAACACGCTCGGCATCGCGCTCGCCGTCATCCTGCTCTCGTTCCTGATGATGATCACGCGCCGCAAAGCCGTCACCCAGGTCATCGGATTCCTCGCCATGGAGAACGGCCTCTTCTTCGCGGCCACCAGCGCGACCTACGGAATGCCCATGGTCATTGAACTCGGCATCGCGCTCGACGTGCTGGTCGGCGTCTTCATCCTCGGCCTGTTCTTCTTCCAGATTCGCGAGCAATTCGAAAGTCTCGATCTGCGCAACATGGAAAATCTCAAGGAGGATTGAATTGGAATTACTCGCAGTACTCGGCCTGCCCCTCCTCGGATTTCTGTTGCTCGCGCTGTTCGGGGCAAAGCGCGCCGCGCCGGAGTTGAACGTCGCTATCAGCTTCGCGACCCTCGTCGCCGCCGCGCTGCTGGTCCTGCGCGTGGAACGGCACGGCCCTATCCTGGTCTGGCACGATCAATTCTTCGTCGACGCCTTCAACGTATTCCTCGTCGGACTCACCGCCTTCGTCGGCTTCACCACCGCACTCTTCTCCCGCCCCTACATGCGCATCGAGGAGCTCCACGGCCGCCTGACTCCGAAGCGCCTGCGCCTCTATCACGCGATGTACCAACTCTTCATGGCCGCCATGCTGCTCGCGCTGCTCACCAACAACATGGGCCTGCTCTGGGTCGCGATGGAAGCTGCCACGCTCTCCACCGTGCTGCTCGTCTCGCTCTATCGCACCCGCGCCAGCCTCGAAGCCGCATGGAAGTACTTCATCCTCTGCGGCGTCGGCATCGCGCAAGCCCTCTTCGGCACCATCCTCTTGTACTTTGCCGCGGAAAAAACGCTGGGCCGCGAAGGCATGACCGCTCTCCTATGGACCCACCTCAACGCCGTGAAGGGTCAACTCGAGCCGCGCGTCCTCGGCCTCGCCTTCGTCTTTCTCCTCGTCGGATACGGCACCAAGGTCGGTCTCGCGCCGCTACATAACTGGCTGCCCGATGCTCACGCCGAGGGCCCCACGCCAGTCTCCGCGGTCCTCTCCGGCCTGCTGCTGAACGTCGCTCTCTACGCCGTGATTCGCTGCAAGGTGCTGGTCGAAGGCTCGATCGGCTACATGCTTCCCAGCCGCATGCTGATGGGCTTCGGCCTGCTCTCCGCCGTACTCGCCGCGTTCTTCCTCTGGCGCCAGCGCGACATAAAACGCCTCTTCGGATACTCCTCCATTGAGCACATGGGCATCATCACCTTCGCCTTCGGACTCGGCGGTCCGGTCGCCAACTTTGCGGCGCTGCTGCACATGACCGTGCATTCCCTCACAAAATCCTCCATCTTCTTCACCGCGGGGCACGCCTCGCAGAAGGCCGGCACGCAGCAAATGGACGGCATCCGCGGCCTGCTCGGCACCAGCCCGACCATCGGCTGGGGACTCATGCTCGGCTCCCTCGCGATCCTCGGCATGCCGCCCTTCGGCGTCTTCGCCAGCGAATTCCTCATCCTCACCACCGCCATGCGCGAACATCCCTGGACCACTCCATTCCTCCTGATCGCGCTCGGCGTCGCATTCGCCGCCATCTTCAGCCGCGTGCAGCCGATGGTCTTCGGCGATAGCGACGCTCAGCCCCTGCCGCACTCTCCAGCACTGGTGCCCGTCTTCGTGCATCTAGCGATGGTGCTCATGCTCGGCGTCTACATGCCCCCCGCCCTCGCCGACTGGTACCGCGCCGCCGCAAGGCTGATCGGATGAGACGCCTATGACTGAATCCCTCAAATCGCTACCAATCGCGCTTCCCGCGAACATCGCCTGCAGCCATGCGAGTCTCGGCGCTGTGCACTGGCAGCGTGCCATGGCAGAATTAAGAACCACCGGCGCAACCTTCCTCACACTCTGGGGTGCGGATGACTGTGACCAGAACGGTTGCTTTTCAATCCACGCAGCGTTCCTGACGCCTGCAGGCGTGGAGGTGTTGAGCCACGACATCGAGAACGTTACAAATCCCACCTACCCGAGCATCGCCCATCTTTTTCCTGCCGCCGCCCGCATGGAACGCGCCACCCGCGACCTCCTCGGCATCGTGAGCACCGCTCCCGAACAGCAACCCGACCAGCGCGGCTGGCTCCGCCACAACGCCTGGCCCGCCAACGTCTACCCCCTCCGCCGCGACACCCCCGAACCTCGAACCCCGAACCTCGAACCCAGCACTCCTTACCCCTTCGTCCAGGTAGAAGGCGATGGCGTTCATGAGATCGCCGTCGGCCCGGTCCACGCGGGCATCATCGAGCCCGGACACTTCCGCTTCTCCGTCGTAGGCGAAAAAGTCCTGCGCCTCGAAGAGCGTCTCGGCTACACCCACAAAGGCATCGCCAAGCTCTTCGAAACGCTGCCACAGAAAGAGGGCCACCGCCTCGCCGCGCGCGT
Source organism: Granulicella sp. (assembly GCA_003133205.1). Next base: position 3,136 of record PKWK01000373.1, read on the forward strand.
CTCCGGAGATTCCGCCGTCGCCTTTTCCTGGGCCTACTGCGCCGCGCTCGAAGCCATCACTGCAACCGCCGTCCCTGGTCGCGCGGCTAACCTCCGCGCCCTCGCCCTCGAACACGAGCGCCTCGCGAATCATCTTGGCGACCTCGGCGCGCTCGGCAACGATGCGGGCTTCGCCTTCGGGCTGACCCAATTCTCGCGCCTGAAGGAAGACCTCCTCCGCGCCAACATCGAAGCCTTTGGAGCACGCTACCTTTTCGATTACATTCTCCCCGGCGGAGTCGCCGCCGACCTTCCTCAACCGGCCTACGCTCATCTCGTGCACCTCTATCGCACGCTGGAGTACGAAGTCGCAGGCCTGCAATCCATCTACGACGAACACGGAGGCCTGCAGGACCGTTTCCGTGAAGCCGGCCTGCTTAGCCACGACCTCGCGCACAGCCTCGGCGCCATCGGCCTCGTCGCGCGCGCCTCCGGCATCGCCAACGACCTCCGCGCCGACCACCCATGGGCGCCCTACGACAAGCTGGTAACACAAATAGTTGCAGAGACCGGGGGCGACGTTGCGGCGCGCGTGCTGCTGCGCTTCCACGAGATCTTCGAGTCGCTCCGCCTCTGCCGAGCGCTGCTGGCCGACCTCTCCCACACCTCAGTCGAAGCAGGGCCGATCGCGACCGTCATCCCAGTCGCCGAACCCAACCGCCTCGGCATTGGAGTTATCGAAGGCTGGCGCGGCCCCGTAATGATCGCCCTCGAAACCGGCCCCAATGGTTCCATCCGCCGCTGCCACGCGCACGATCCATCCTGGCAGAACTGGCCGTTGATCGAATACGCCATCCTCGGCAACATCGTTCCCGACTTTCCGCTCATCAACAAATCGTTCAACCTGTCCTACAGCGGACAGGACGGCTGAGGCAAACCATGATCAACACACTATCGCGCATGATCCGCACCGGAATCCTCACCGAGCCCCTCCCGCCGACGGTCGAAGGCCCTCCCTCAGTCGAAGCCCTGCAGCACGATCTGTGGAAGATCCTCGGCCGCGCCCTCTGCATTCGCCACGTCGATGCGGGCTCCTGCAACGGCTGCGAGCTTGAGATTCACGCGCTCAACAACCCGTACTACAACCTCGAAGGGGCTGGCATCAAATTCGTCGCCAGCCCACGCCACGCCGACCTGCTGCTGGTCACCGGCCCGGTCTCCGTCAACATGGAGGAAGCGCTGCGCCGCACCTACGACGCCATCCCCAACCCCAAACTCGTCATCGCCATCGGCGACTGCGGAGCATGTGGCGGAGTCTTCGGGCAGAGCTACGCCAGCCGCGGCGGCGTCGCCAGCGTCATCCCCGTAGACCACACCGTCCCAGGCTGCCCGCCAACGCCCACGGCAATCCTGGCCGGCATCCTGCAAGCCCTCGCCGCCCGCTGACCACTAGGATGCCCCATGATCACCGAGCCGCAGGCGAGGTTATCGTGGGGTTACTCACTTCGCCGCCCCGCATCTCTTAGCAGTCTCGCCTTTCGGATTAGCGTGGGGCTTTAGCCCTGGGCCTTCTCTTCGCCGCGACGAATCGCCCTTTCGGCACACTTCACGCTCCCGGAAGGTAGTTGCGCCACTCATCCGATTCGGCAATGCGCTTCAGCAGTTGAAATCTTCGCCGCATCAGGTTACGGATGTGCGGGATCATGATGTATTTCCCGACAAGCCGGCCGGCCAATCCCAGCGGCAGCGAGAAGCGCACGGTGTCCTTCAACAGAACCTGCCCGCCGATCTCCGTAAACTCGTGGTCGTGCTGGAACGATTTGAAGCGTCCAGCGACCATGACGTCCCGGAAAAACCGGTTGGGCTCGAAGACGGAGATGAACGAGACGTGGCGCTGCGGCACACCGAGCTGCCAACCCTTCCAGCAGATATAGTCTCCGCCAACCACCAGGCCGGAGGTTCGCTCGCCGCGGGTTCCGGCAACGGGATGCACCTTCAACTCCCGCTCCACGATCGCAAGGCTCGTCGAGAGCAGGAAGCAGCGCTCGATCGGGGCAATGACGTGGATGCTGTCCTTGACGACGAACATGGATGCAAGGGTAAGCTCCGAGCCGCATCAGAACAACGCGGTCCGTCCATCTCTGTTGACGCGATCGAAACAGACTTGCCCTATTTCAACCCTCAGGGTCCCGCGTCGCTATAGCTCAGTCGTCCGAGTGCTGTTGAGGCTCGTGGCGCGCGCAACGAATTCATCCAGCGCCGCGCTGCCCTGGTCGCCCTTGCCCCGCGTCCGCACGCTCACGCTGTTCGTCGTGGATTCCTTATCGCCAAGGATCAAAATGAACGGAACCTTCTGCAATCCGAAGTCACGAATCTTCGCGTTCATCTTTTCATTCCGCGCATCGAGTTCCACACGCAAACCCGCAGCCTCAAGCGTCGCCTTCACCTGCTCCGCATACGCAAGATGCTTCTCACTCGAGATCGGCACCAGCCCAACCTGCACCGGCGCAAGCCACAGCGGAAAGGCCCCCGCGTAGTGCTCGATCAGCACGCCGAAGAATCGCTCCACGCTCCCAAATAAAGCGCGATGCACCATCACCGGCCTGTGCAACTCGCCGTCCTCTCCCTTGTACTCCAGCTCGAAGCGAGCGGGCAGGTTGAAGTCGAACTGCACCGTCGAGAGCTGCCACATGCGGCCCAGCACGTCGACCAGCTTGATGTCGATCTTCGGCCCATAAAACGCCGCCTCGCCCGGAATCACGCGGTACGCAATCTCGCGCCGCGACAGCGCATGCTTCAGCGAGTCGGTCGCCTGGTTCCAATGCTCGGCCGAGCCCGTGTAGTCCTTCGGCTTGGTGGCGTCCCACGTCGATAGCTCGACCTTGAACTCCTTGAAGCCGAATGTCTCCAGCACACTCTTCGCGAAGTCGATGCACGCGACCACCTCGTCCTCGATCTGGCCCGGCGTGCAGAAGATATGCGCGTCGTCCTGCGTAAAGCCGCGCACCCGCAGCAGCCCATGCATCGTGCCCGATCGTTCGTAACGATAAACGTTACCTAACTCCGCATACCGTAGCGGCAGGTCGCGATAGCTGCGCGGATTGCTCTTGTAGATAAGAATATGTCCCGGACAGTTCATCGGCTTCAGCCTGTACTCGGCGTCGTCCAGCTCCATCGGCGGATACATATTCTCGTTGTAGTAACCCTCGTGCCCGCTGATCTTCCACAGCTCGCGGCGCATGATGTGCGGTGTGAACACAAGATCGTAACCGCGACGGACACATTCCTCGCGCATCCAGTCTTCCATCGTCTTGCGGATAAGCCCGCCCTTGGGATGCCAGAAGATCAGGCCCGCCCCCGCGACCTCCTGGATCGAAAACAGATCGAGCTGCTTGCCCAGCACTCTGTGGTCGCGCGCCTTGATCTCTTCCAGCCGCTTGAAGTGCGCGTCCAGATCCTTCGTGTTGAAAAACGCCGTCCCGTAGATCCGCTGCAGTTGCTGATTCTTCTCGTCGCCCAGCCAGTACGCGCCCGCAATCGAAGTGATCTTGTACGCCTTCACCCGCCCCGTCGAAGGAATGTGCGGCCCGCGACAGAAGTCCGTGAAGCCCCCATTCTTGTACAGCGAAATCTCCTCGCCGGGCTTCGTGAACTTCTCGATGAAGTGGACCTTCATGAAGTCGCCCTGCGCGGCATACTCCTTCAGCCCAACCTCGCGCGGCTCTTCCACGCGCACAAACTTCTCATCGCGCGCCACCACCTCGGCCATGCGCGCCTCGATCGCAGCCAGGTCCGCCTCCGTAAACGGCGTCTCGCGATACACGTCGTAGAAAAATCCGTTGTCCGTCGCCGGCCCATGCCCCAGCTTGGTCTCGGGAAAGAGTTCCAGGATCGCCGTCGCCATCACGTGCGCGGCCGAGTGGCGCAGCACCTTCAGCGCCGCCTCATCCGCCTCCTTCAACAGCCACAGCTCGACGTCTTCTTCGAGCGGCGCCGCCAGGTCCACCAACCGCGTGCCGTCTTCGCTCGCGCCCGCCGCGCCATACATCGCGTCTTCCGACGACACATCGGCTGCCCCATTCGTGACCGTCCCACCGTCACGGGTGGGGTCCGCACTCGTCAACGGACGAACGCGCGCCACCACAACCACGGCAGCGAGCCGGGGCGAGATGCTGTTAGCAATATCGAAAGGAGTAGTCCCGCGCGCGACTTCGCGCTGGGACCCATCAGGAAGCTGGACTCGAATCTGCTCTGTACTCACGCCTTACAGAATACCGCCTCCGCGCAGCAACCGAAGGCTCGCCGACTCGCTGCCCCGCTCTGGAAGGAGGCGAAGAGAAGCGGGCGCGCCGGCTAGGCTTACTCCCGCTTCTCTTCGCAATTCGAGAGCGATCTATACAGTCAGGTTCTGCTCAGACGTGGCCGTCTTCCGCAGCACCATGCCATTGGCTTTAGCCCACGCATGTCCCCGCCAGATGCCGATAAGAGGGCCACCCGCAACTACAACAAACGCATAGATCATCGCACATTGCATAGCAATTTCTCCTTTGTTGTGACCTCGGCAGCTTGGGGGATGCCGAGTCGGAACGGCGAGTGACACCAAGGCTTGTGGGCCTGCACCCATTCTTCCGGGTACTCCATTCACTATCGACCGGCAGTGCCTTTCTCCCCAATCCCACCTTCGCTCTCAGCCCGAACTTTCGCGGTACGGCAGTCCCACGTTGGTGTTAGGCCCGTCTCGTCGCCCCCGCGCCGTCGTTCTGGATAGGCCAGAATCTCCGTATCTGCCGTGCTTAACGCCACGGATTTAGAAACCTGCAGAAATATCCGGTCTTAAGATAGGCCGGGACTTCAGTCCCGGCACAACGAGCCCCCACCCCCATGAGCTTTAGCCCCCGGGACACCCTCGGACATACAATCATCCCCATGCTCCAGACCATCGCCGTCGTGGAACTCATCCTGTGCTGGATCGCCTGGGCCCTGGCATTTGTGAACGCCCGCAAACAGGCAGCCGGCCAGAAAAAGGTGGTCCGAGCCCCCGCCTCGTGGTGGGGCATCGCACTCGTGGCCGTAGGCTTCTTCCTTGTCATGGTCAACGTCCGGCCCTTGGGATTCCAGAAATCTACGCTGTCCTTGATCGCCTCCATGCTGCTCGCCCCGCCTTCGGTCGCGCTCGCGTGGGCGGCCACGCGCCATCTCGGCAAGCAATGGCGCTACGAAGCCGCGCTCACCGAGGATCACGACCTCATCCAAACCGGCCCCTACCGCCTGGTCCGCCACCCCATCTACGCCTCCATGTTGGGAATGCTGCTGGCGGCCGGAACCTGCCTCACCTGGTGGCCGATGTTTCTCGCCGGCGTGGCCTTCTTCCTCACCGGCACCGAAATCCGCATCCACGCCGAGGAACGCCTCCTCGCCCAACGCTTCCAAACCACCTACGCCGCCTACCGCACCCGCGTCCCCGCCTACATCCCATTCCTCCGCTGACCGCGCCGCGAGCTAGCCATATCTATTAGATGGAGCCAGCAATTGCCAGGGATGTGGCACAGGCCAAACATCGAGACACCGTCAAAGCGCTGTAGTCTTTAGGAACTAGAGGATGTTGGAGACGCTTCGGACTGAATGCGGTTCTTAGCGGCTATCGCAGCGACAAAACTCAACACAAAACACCAAGGGGCTGGAGCTATCAGGCGGAGCATGATCAGATTGGTAACGCTCAAGACTTCGCGGCTATTATGTAAGCCACCAGCGAAACGCAACGATGAAACTATCTACGCCTAGAGCAAGCAACAGGATCGCAGTAATTGAAAGCAGTATTACCGCCCGCCTCGGTCTCTTTATCCTCGTGACAAGATGGCGCCTATCAAGATAGATTCCTACGACCCACCACCAGGAAATCGCGGCAGGAAGAAGCGCAAAATACTGTCTTGGCACTAAGAGATCCAGCAGTCTTGAAATGGGACGACCGATGATGTAGGCAGGGGAATTGAGAACTGAAAACAGCATATCTGGTGTCTGATATGGCCACAGCGGCGCGCCTGAGTCCCACGCCATTCCCATCAACATGATGATGCGTTGATTGTGAATGTCCCACACCATGAGCGCCGCGCTCAGAGACCCCATAACGATTGGAAGTAGAACTTTGTACGTTCGCCATATCCTCATGATCTAGTGCCAGCCGCGCGTCGGATTATGAGCCGATCCAACGATACGCCCTCCAGTGTGGAGGAACGGGAACTGCCCCAAATACGGGTTACCGGTAACTTCCTCGGTTCTAAATCTCCGCGCACCAGGTTCCGTCCGAATCACGACTCTCCCCGCACCTCACGCTGAAACGTACTGTTCCGCTCCGACTCCCGCACCACCGCCCGCCGCCGTCCCACCAGCAACTCCTGCGCGCTAATGCTCCCGCAGATCCGCCCCGTCTCGCGATCGATCACCGGCATGCTCATCACCCGAGTCGTCGCCATCTCCTCAGCGACCGCCCGGCAGGTCTCATCCGTATACGCGAACACCTCGGGCAGCTCCTCATCCACACCGCCGATCGCCTCTCCCGCCGCCACCTCGGTCATCACCTCCGCCACGCCCACCATCTCCAGCGGATCCACACCATACTCGCGCGACAGGTGATATCCGCGACGGCTCAGCTTCTCCGTCAGAATCGATCGCGGCATCACCAGCGACGTCACCAGGTAGGACGCCGTACACGCCAGCGCCAGCGGCAGCAGCGCGGGCAGCGCATGGGTCAACTCCAGCGAGAAAAGAATCGCCGTCAGCGGCACGCCCAGCGAGCCCGACAGCATCGCGCCCATCCCCATCAGCGCCCACACCGCCTGCGTCTCGCCCGGCATGTGCGCCACCCGAGCCGCCGTCTCCCCGATGGCCGCGCCAATCATCAGCAACGGCGCCAGCACGCCGCCCGACGTTCCCGAACTCAGCGAGAACGCCCACATCAGCGACTTCGCCACCAGCAATCCAAGCAGCAGACCCAGCGGCGCATTCCCGCGCAGCAACTCGGCAATATTGTCGTACCCCACGCCGAGCCCGCGCGGAAAGAAAATCCCACCCACTCCGATTCCGATCCCGCCAATCGCCGGCCACCACATCCAGTGCACACGCAGCCGGCCGCAAAAATGTTCAAACGCGTCCTCGAATCCGTACATCATGCGACTCAGCCCAGCCGCCGCGAAGCCCACCAGAATCCCCAACGGTCCCGCCACCAGCATCATCGGCCACAAGTTAATCGCGCCGTGCAGTTCCACCGGAAAGATCGGCCCCGCCCCCAGCCAACTGATGCGCAACGCGCCCGCCGCGACGCTGGCCACCGCCACCGGGATCAGCGAGCGCGGCCGCCACTCGAACAGCAGCAACTCCACCGCCAGCAGAATCGCCGCCATCGGAGCGGCAAATGTCGCCGACATACCCGCCGCCGCGCCCGCCACCAGCAGCGTGGTCCGTTCCGCATCGGTCAGCTTCAGCCACTGCGCCACCAGCGAGCCGAACGCTCCGCCGGTCATGATGATCGGTCCCTCCGCCCCAAACGGCCCACCCGAGCCAATCGCGATCGCCGCCGAAAGTGGCTTCAAGATCGCGACCAGTGGATCGACGCGCGCGCCGCGCAGCAGGATCGCCTCAATCGCCTCGGGAATTCCGTGCCCGCGAATCTTGTCCGATCCATAGTGCGCGATGAACCCCACCAGCAGCCCGCCAACCACCGGCACCAGCGGCATGATCCACGGCGAAAGCGGCGACCCGGCAGGCCCAACCATCGCCAGGCTCAGCCGATGGTAGTAGAAGAGGTTGGTCATGAACGCAATCGCACGCAGCAGCGCCACCGCCAACCCGGCCGCGCCCACACCGATCAGCAGCGCCACCCCGGTCAGCAGCCATACCCTTCGATTTACCGTGAAGTCGCGCAAAGCTGACGGCTTGGCCCTCATTCCCCGCCCACTCCCGCACCGTCGCGCGCATGCGTGCGGATGCGCCGCAAAGCCTTTGCCAGTCGCGGCGCCAGCTCATTCAACTCCCGCGCATGATTGTCTGCAAGCCTGCGCAGCACCCGCTCACCCTTGGGCGTCACTCGCAAAATAGCCCGCCGCCGATCGACCGGATCAGCGGTTCGAACCAGCAGCCCTTCGCGCTCCGATCGGTTCACTAACTCAACCACGCTGTGATGCCGCAGACTCAGTCGCTGCGCAGCATACGCGATCGTCACCGTCTCGCCCTCCGGCGCGCCCGCCACCTGCAACAGGAGCTGGTGCTGCTGCGGCTGCAATCCCGCCTCCGTCGCCGCGCATTCGCTGAAGTGAAGAAACTGGCGCAGCTCATAACGAAACTCAGCTAAAGTCCTAAGTAGCAAATGGGATTCCGATGGCTTCGATCGAGCACTCATATTTATATCGTAATACGATATAAATCCCAAAGCAAGCCGACAGACTTCAAGTTCCCATACAAGCTGGGTGGCCCATCCTTTCCGGCTTCATCGGAAAGGGTGGGTTATCGCGCTATGCGCGACCGCCTTTTTGTTTCCCATTCCACAGCGCCCCCCTTCGTTTCCCATTCCATAGCCCAGCGAAGGAATCTGCTTTCGCCTTGGCACTTGCTTTTGCCTCTGCAACCAAGTAAGCCAAGGCTGGTAGCCCGAGGCTTTAGCCTCAGGTCTCCTTGGCCCTCTCGCGCCCCGAAGATGAAAGGGGGTTTTAACCCCTGGAGTATGCCCTCTTCCGTCCGCCCGTCCCCGTCCACCCCCCGGCAATCTAAAATAGCCTCATGTCCTTTGCCGCAGCGGTCGATCATCTGCACGCCCTCACCCAGGAGCTTGCCCCCACTGCATCCGCGCCGCGCCGCAAGTTCGACCTCGCCCACATCCGCATCCTCGCCGCCGCACTCGGCGACCCGCAGCAGCAGTTCCCCTCGATCCTCATTGCCGGAACCAACGGCAAAGGCAGCACCGCCGCCACCCTCGCCAGCATCCTCGCCGCCGCCGGCTACCGCACCGCCCTCTACACCTCGCCCCACCTCACCCGCGTAACCGAGCGCATCCGCACCTCCGAACCCAACCTCCCCTCTTGTCATTCTGACCCTGAGCATCGCGAAGGGGAAGAACCCCCGCATTTTGCCCGGAGCGCCCCGACGTTCCAAGGACCACCCCATCCAACAACCTCTCTCCACGAAATCCCAGAAGAAGCCTTCGCCCGCCTCTACTTCCAGGTCGACGAAACCGCCCAGCGCCTCGTCTCCGAAGGCCAACTCCCGCACCATCCCAGCTTCTTCGAGTCCCTCACCGCGCTCGCCTTCCTCTACTTCGCCGAGTGCAAAGTCGACATCGCCATCCTCGAAGTCGGCATGGGCGGCCGCCTCGACGCCACCAACATCGTCGAGCCCCTCCTCTCCGTCATCACCGACATCGCGCTCGACCACCAGGACTACCTCGGCCACACCATCGCCGAAATCGCCCGTGAAAAGGCCGGAATCCTCCGCCCCAACGGCACCCTCATCACCCTCCCCCAGCATCCCGAGGCCAACCAGGCCATCGGCGAAGCCGCCATCGCCCTCAACGTCCACGGCATCAACGCCGCCGACTACCTACCTGGCCGCAACTTCGCCCCCGTACCCGAGGACACACCGGGTGCCCCATTCATGACGCAGTCTCTTCGCGGCATGGGTGGGGTCCTCGCTCCCAACCACTACGACCTGACCCTCGACAACGAGCCCCTCAAAATCCGCTCGCCGCTCCCCGGCGAGCACCAGCAACGCAACATCGCCCTCGCCATCGCCACCGCAATCGAACTACGCAACAAAAATCGTTACAACATCGCAAACGCCGCAATTGAAGCTGGAATCGCCAACACCCAATGGCCCGGCCGCCTCGAATTCCTGCCCCCCAACCTGCTGCTCGACGTAGCCCACAACCCCGCCGGCGCATGGACGCTCCGCGCCGCCATCGCCACCCTTCCCGAGAGCCAGCCGCGCACCCTCATCTTCAGTTGCCTGCGCGACAAGGACCTCCGCGAGATGGCGCAGATCCTCTTCCCGCTCTTCGACTCGACCGCCGGCCGCCCACTCGACCACATCGTCCTCGCCCCCATCCACAACCCGCGCGCCGCCAGCCTCGACGATCTGCTGAACGCCGCGCGCGCCCTCGACGTCCCCGCACGCGCCGCGCAAGGCCCAGCCGAAGCCCTCGCCCTGGCCCAAAGCCTCACTCCGCCGGACGGCCTGATCCTCGCAACCGGCTCCATCTACCTCGTAGGCGCCCTCCGCGAGGCGGCCCAATGACCTCGATGCCACCCGCAACCAACACTTTCGAACCTCGGACCTCGAACCTCGAACCTCCGCACCACCCCATTCCAGCCCACCTCCGCTACCTCACCAAGTTCGTCTGCATTCCGCTGATGGCGATCGCCACCGCCTTCTTCGGCTGCATCTCCCTCCTCTGCGGCCTTTGGGACAGCTCCGGTCGCCAACAGCACTTTGTCGCGGGCCTCTGGGCCAGAACCATGCTGCGCCTCGCATTCTCCCCCGTCCGCATCGTCGGAGCGGAGAAGCTGCGGCCCTCCGAAGTCGCCGTATATGCCTCAAACCATTTGAGTTACATGGACACACCAGTCCTCTTCGCCAAGCTCCCGTTCCAGTTCCGCATCCTCGCAAAGCTGGGGCTTTGGAAGGTCCCGTTTGTCGGCTGGTACCTCAAACGCTCGGGCCAGGTGCCGATCGACTCGCGCAGCTCCCGCTCGGCCGTCGCCGGTCTGTTGCGCGGGGTCGCGGTGCTCAAGGCTGGAACGCCGCTCGTCCTGTTCCCGGAAGGCAAGCGAAGCCCGGACGGCCACATGCAGGTCGCTGCCTCCGGCTGCGCCTTCATGGCCATCCGTGCCGGCGTTCCGCTCATCCCTCTGGCCCTCATCGGCACCTATGAACTCCTGCCAATTCATGTATATAGCCTCCGCCCGCGACCCCTGATGATCATCGTCGGCGACCCCATTTCCACCGAAGGCCTCACCACCAAGGACGCCGACGCCCTCACCGCCCGCCTCTACGACGAGATCGGCAAGATGTACTATCAATACTCAGATTTCTCGCCAATTGCTTAGCTCCACTGACCACTTACCACTTCTCCTTTATGACCAAACCCCGCATCGCCATTCCGGTTCCCACCAGCACCGACTTCGAGTACAACCACCGGTCATGGAACCAGTACGCCGTCGCGGTCGAGCGCAGCGGGGGTGAACCCGTCGCGGTGCCGCTGGGCGAGCCTCCCGCGACTACCGCAAAGCTCATCGCGAACTGCCAGGGAGTTCTCCTGCCGGGCAGCGGCGCCGACGTCAATCCCCAGAAGTATGGCCAGGAGCCCGTCGAAGAGTGCGCGCCAGCCGACCTCGCGCGCGAGAACGTCGACGAACTGCTCCTCCAGGACGCCCACAACATGGGCAAACCCATCTTCGCCATCTGCTTCGGAACCCAGATGCTGAACGTCTGGCGCGGCGGAACCCTGCTGCAGGATCTCGCCCCGATGCCCGTAAACCACAAGGCCGGCCGCACCGTCGCCGTCGCCCACACCGCTGCCGTAGCGCCAGACTCGCTGCTCGGCCAGGTCGCGGCCGTCGAGCAGGTCCCCATGCGCGACGGCTTTCTCCGCCTGCCCGTGAACTCCAGCCATCATCAGGCCATCGGCATTCCCGGCGACGGCCTGCGCGTCTCCGCCCGCAGTCCCGAGGACGGCGTCGTCGAGGCCGTCGAAGGCACGCCCGAAGGCGTCGGTGGCCGCTTCGTGCTCGGCGTCCAGTGGCATCCCGAACGCACCTTCGAAGAGAGCGCCGCCTCCCGCGCCCTCTTCGCCCGATTCATCGCCGAAGCCGCCGCCTGGTCCCCGCGCCCAGCCTCGACCTCCGCCGCTTAGGCATAATGGCTTGTCATTCTTGAGCGAAGCGAAGACCCCGCATTTTGTTCTGCCTTAGAGGCCCGTGTTGACTCCCGAAGCGATCGCCGGCCTGCTCCAGCCCTACATGCCTGTCCCTGCTGCAGCGGCGGACTCGCCTCGCATCTACGCGCAACTATCGATTTATCTTGAACTTATCCTGAAGTGGAACGCGCGCACCAACCTCACGGCCATCCGAACCCCTGAGGAGATTGTCCGCCGCCACTTCGGCGAGAGCCTGTTCGCCGGCGCTCATCTCGGCCCCTGCCGGACGCTGCTCGACTTCGGCTCCGGCGCCGGCTTTCCCGGCGTGCCCATCCAGTTGTTGCGGCCGGACGTCCAGGTCACGCTGGCTGAATCCCGCAACAAGAAGGCGTCTTTCCTGCGCGAGGTCGTTCGCACGCTTGGCCTTCCCACGGAGGTCTGGGCCGGCCGAGTTGAGGCAATGCCCGCGACACGGCACTTTGACGTGGTCACTCTGCGGGCGGTCGACGACATGGACGCAGCGGTTCGCGAGGCCGCCCTCCGCGTCAGCGACCGACTCCTGATCCTAGCCACATCCCAGTCCGCCTACCCCGGCCTCGCCGAGCACTTCCGCATGGCTGAAGCTATCCCGCTGCCCGAATCAACCGATGGCGTCCTCCTGATCGCGCATCGGAGCTAGCGGCGTTCCCGAATGTTCCACGTGGAACAATCCTCGAACCTCGAACCCAGTACCTCGAACCTGGCGATGTTCCACGTGGAACATCGCCCTCTTTTTGTCGCCCAGCACACAGAAGTTTTCCACACGACTACCACGAAATCCCCTCTCGATTCGCCGCTATTCACAATTGTCCACAGTTTTCTCCACAGGACGGCGGCCTTCTGCACACCCCCCGCCATTGCCAGCACCGCCCTCCGCCCGATAGGCTTCTCCCATACATCGTGTCCACCCTGCCCGCACAAGCAAACCCGCCTTCCTCATCTACCGATGCAGCCGCGTCCAAGGTCATCGCCGTCGTCAATCAGAAGGGCGGCGTCGGCAAGACCACGACGGCCATCAACCTCGCCGCCGCGCTCGCGCTCGAAGGCCTGCCAACGCTGCTGATCGATTGCGACCCGCAGGCCAATGCTACCGGCGGGCTCGGCGTCGGCCGGGATGAGGCGCGACTCAGCGTCTACGACCTCCTGATGGGTTCCGCCACATTCGACGAGACGCTCCTGGCCACCGATGTCGCCTACCTGAAACTGCTTCCCGGCAGCAAGAATATGATCGGCGCGAACCTCGAACTCGTCTCGCAGGAACGCCGCGAGTTCCGCCTGCGCGAAGCCATCCAGCCCATCCGCTACACCTATCCTTTTATCGTGCTCGATTGCCCTCCCGCGCTCGACCTGTTGACACTAAACGCTTTAGTCGCCGCCGATGGCCTGCTCGTCCCCATGCAGGCCGAGTACTTCGCGCTCGAAGGCATCTCGGAACTGATGCAGACGCTCGACCGCGTCGCCCAGGCGTTCAATCCCACGCTGGCGCTCGAAGGCGTCCTGCTGACCATGTACGACGACCGCACCAACCTCTCGCAACAGGTCACCGAGAACCTCAAAACCTTCTTCGCTGACAAACTGCTGAAGACGACGATCCCGCGCAATATTCGGCTGGCCGAAGCGCCCAGCCACGGCAAGCCCGTCCAACTCTACGACCAGCGGTCCAAGGGCGCCGAGGCCTACACCGCTCTGGCGGCCGAACTGCTCCTCCGCAACGGAATCGCCAGCCCGAAGGCCGCTAAACGGCAGCCCAGCGCTGCCTCCAATGGGCCCCGGTTCTGGCCCTACAACAAGTGATCCGCAACAACGATTCCCGCGAGCGCACCGCGCCGCAACCGCAGAAAGAGGCAACACCCATGGAAGCAATCGCAACTCATACCGACCCGAAGCGCCGGCCCGCGCTGGGCAAAGGCATCGAATCGCTCCTCGGACCGCGCCCGCAGGCGGCTGCTCACGCACACGAACCGACCGGCAAGCCGCTCGAGATTGCGCTCGACCGCATCGAGCGCAATCCCAACCAGACGCGCACCGCCTTCGACGAGGTCAAACTGGCCGAGCTGGCGCAGTCGATCACGGCAACCGGCGTCGTCCAGCCAGTCGTCGTGCGCGAACTGCCTGGCGGCCGCTACCAGCTCATCATGGGCGAGCGGCGCTGGCGCGCGTCCCAGGCGGCGGGCAAGGCGACCATTCCGGCGATCGTGCGCCAGGTCTCCGACGAGCAGGCGATGGAGATGACCATCGTCGAGAACCTGCAGCGCGAGGATCTGAACCCGATGGAGCAGGCGCGCGCGTTCGAGCGCCTGAGCCGCGAGTTCAAGCTGACCCAGGAGCAGATGGCGCAGCGCACCGGAAAGGACCGCGCAAGCGTCGGTAACTACCTTCGTTTGTTGAAGTTACCGATTGGTATCCAGGGGCTCGTGGAACAGGGCCATCTGACTTTTGGCCACGCCCGCGCGCTGCTTGCGCTCGAATCCGCGCAACAGATGATCGACACTACCAACCGGATCTCGGCGCTCGCGATGTCGGTCCGCCAGACCGAGACGTACATCCAGGGCCTCATCAACCCCGAGTCGAAGCCCAAGCCGAAGGTCGCCGTCGCGCCGCCGCCGCAGGACCCGAACGTGCACGAGGCGCAGGATAGGTTGCAGCGCCGCCTCGGCCTGAAGGTCCATATCGAGGACAAGAAGGGCAGAGGCCGCGTGATTATCGAGTACACCGGAGTGGACGACTTCGACGCGATTCTGGCGGCGCTGGGCGAGCAATAGTTTTGTAATTATTGTAGTTACATATTTGACTCTCCGATGCGGAGAGCCGGTTTTCGAGACGAACATACCCCAGGGACTAAAGCCCATTCATCTCCGAGGCGCGATAGAGGGCCAAGGCTGAAGCCTTGGCTTACCTAGAAGCAAGGGCTTCGCCACGCAATCTAAAGCCTGCAACTGACACTTTCCTATATGAATGCTACTGCGCTTGGATTTCGGTTTCGCTTCTGGATATTTTTGGTGGTCTGCACGCTGGGGTTTACGGCGCCGTGGGATCTTGCGCTGCATTTGGATGGCAGCGGGCCGAACTCGCATGTGTGGGGACAGCTTGCCGTGTTGATGTCGCGTGGTGGCGCGCTCAGCATCAGCGCTGCTTTCAATCTCGTGCTGGTGGTGGGGATCGTGTGTGCGGTGGCGGGCGCGTGGATGCGGACTTGGGGCTCGACATACCTTGGCGTCGATGTGATGAGCGACGCGAAGATGCGCGCGGATGAGGTGGTCGCCGATGGGCCGTACGCTCATCTGCGCAACCCGCTTTACGTCGGCGCATGGTTGAACACGATAGCGCTGGCGCTGCTGATGCCGGCGAGTGGCGCGATCTTCACGCTGGTCTTAATGGTCGCGTTCCAGGTCCACACCATCCTGCGCGAGGAGGCGTTCCTGCGCGCGAAGTTAGGCGAGCCCTACGTGGCGTACTGTGCGCAGGTGCCGCGGTTCCTGCCTAAACCCAGGTCTCAGAAACGAGACCTGGGGCACCCGATTGTGGGGTCGGGCACGCGGCCGCGGTGGGGGCAGGCCGCGGTGGCAGAGATTTTTATGTGGGGAGTGGCGGTTACCTTCGCCGCGCTGGGCTGGCGGTATGATGCCCATCTGCTGATTCAGGGTGTGCTGGTGTCGCTGGGGGCGTCGCTGGTGGTGAAGGGGATGGCGAAGCCTCGAACCTAGTACCTGAACGTAAAAGCAGCCTCACCGTTTCTGCAGTGACATCGTGCGTCACTCCACAGTTTGCGGTGAGGTCGCTTTTACTTGCCTAGGCAGACCGCCAGACAAGTCCTGGCCCGGCCTGCGTCCGGGGAGGGCAGCACCTTCATCACAGAGTGCGGCGGGGAGAGATCCGCACCGGCTCTCGAACCACGAGCCGCGCATTCTCTCCCTCACCGCCGTCTCTGGAAGTTGCTTACTTCTTTGGCGGAGCGATCGTGTCCTTGGCCACCTTGGCGACGCGGAACTTGACCACGGTCTTGGCCTTGATCTTGATCGGCTCACCGGTCTGGGGGTTGCGACCCATGCGGGCCTTGCGTTCTGCCTTAACCAGCTTGCCGATGCCGGGGATGGTGAACTCGCCGTTCTTCT